>NZ_JBWJVP010000193.1:0-41112 GCF_056339915.1 Blautia sp. ZXY-1-B12
AAGGTGCAAACCTTTATTCCTCCTTAGCTCAGTCGGTAGAGCATGCGGCTGTTAACCGCAGTGTCGTTGGTTCGAGTCCAACAGGGGGAGTTTTCGGAAACATGAAGTCCGATATCAAATTCAATTTTCTACCAGGCTCCATGGTCAAGCGGTTAAGACACCGCCCTTTCACGGCGGTAACAGGGGTTCAAATCCCCTTGGAGTCATTATGTAAGATTTCTTACATATAATAAAAAGTGAATATGGTGCCATAGCCAAGTGGTAAGGCAAAGGTCTGCAACACCTCTATCCCCGGTTCAAATCCGGGTGGCACCTCTTGAAAAACCTTAGAAATATCTTCTAAGGTTTTTTTGTGTTAATGTATACTGACACTTGCGATAGTGACACAGGATGGATTCTGATAATTTCTGGAAGTCACAGAAATAACAGGCTACAGGAGAGGGAATTTCGGTGGCTCCTGAACTGTTAGATGTTCACCGATCAGCTTCTCCATCCAGACCATATTATACCAGTGGTTGAATTTGTAACCGCATTTATGGAACTCACCTACAAGACGATATCCCATATGAGTGTGAAATTCTACACTGTTTTTGTCAAGATGTTCATCTTCCTTTGGAGGATAGGCAATGCAGGCATTCATATTCAAGATACCCTGTTCACGTAAAGCGGTTTCAAGGGCATCATGAAGCCTGCGGCCTATCCCTCTGTGTTTAAGAGACTGATCAACATAAATAGATGTTTCCACAGCCCAGTCATATGCAGGTCTTTCATGGAAAGGACCTGCATATGCATATCCAAGCAAAGTTCCTTTTTCCTCAGCTACAAGGTAAGGGTATTTTCTCAGAGTGTGTTGAATCCGGGAAGCAAATTCTTCTGTGGAGGGAACATCATATTCAAAGGTGATGGCTGTATTTTCTACATATGGTCTGTAAATTTTAAGCAGTGCCGGTGCATCTGCAGCAGAAGCGGTACGGATTATTATTTTATTGTCCATGATAATTTCCTTTCTGAAGTGTGTTTGAAAAATATATGTAACTATTCATCAAATTTTGCAGTCACTATAAAACCTCGCGGTGTATGTTCAATATTTTTTACGATTCCTTTTCTGGATTTGATGCGTTCTGCATTGGGATAACAGCCGGACATTGCCACAGCCGGTTCAATGATATAACTGTAATTCATAAAAGACTGATATTCGGAAATTTCTATTTCATCTCCCACATTTATTAATCCTTGACGTTCCATTTTAAATTTTTCCTGACGCATATAATTCCTTCTTTCTGTGTCAAGCGGATAAAATCATCCGCTTTGCTACGCAGCTTTACACCGAATAACTGCTCCGCAGGGGACTTACCTGATTCGGTTAAATAGAGTAACAGTTCAGTATATGATTGTTTTACCAAAGTGCTGTCATAAGTGAAGCTGCCATATAAGTATAACACAAAAAAAGTAAACAACAATGATTGTTATAAAAAAGTAAAATAAATGAAAAAAGTACTTGAATACGTAGGATTAAGCATATATAATTAATAGAAATTGTGCTGTTTACAGATAAATGTCAGAACTTTGCGACTGACAGGATTTTGGAAGCTGCTTTTTATATTGATACGGAAAGGGGAAATTACATGAAAACGATCGTCGTTTGTGATGATGTTGAGATTGAAAGACTTCTTTTAAAAGAAATATTGTGTCAGTATTTTGAAGAAATAAATGAAGAGGTTTCAATTGTAGAATATGATTCAGGAGAGACGCTTATAGCCGATGTGGAAGAAGGATACATTGCTATGGATCTGCTTTTTCTGGATATTTGTATGAAGAAACTTAATGGAATGGAAACTGCAAGAAAATTGAGACAGATACAGTGTAAGGTGCCGATCATTTTTCTTACCGCCTCACCGGATTATGCCATAGAGAGTTATGAAGTACAGGCTTCCGGATATTTGTTGAAATCATTTTCAGAAGAGAAACTGATGAAACTTCTGAACAGGATTCTTAAAACGGATATGAAAAGGCGTGTTGCGATTAAAAACAGAAGACAGTACCGTTATCCATGTACAGATGATATCATGTATATTGACAGCAATAAACATAATGTCACCCTGCATCTGTCAGATGGTTCCGAAATTATAACAGTGGACAAGCTGGGAGAAATTGAGAAGAGAATTAACGAGAAACGTTTTCTGCGCTGCCATCAGAGTTATCTGGTAAATATGGATTATATTAAGGATGTAGAGGACGATTTTATTATGGAAGATGGAACACTTGTGCCTATACGTGTTCGTGGGCGGAAAGAAATACTGGATACGTACTATGATTATTTTGTAAATCATTTTGGAGACTCAAAGGACACTTTTGCAGAATAAATTGCTGAATTTGCATAAAATGAAAAGAGGGCGTAAATGCTGATATAATACACATTAAGGTACAGCTGATATAAAAAACAGATAAACTGGGAACGGGGAATGCAAGACACAGTATTATTGTTTTAAATCAGTCGTTATACCTGACCTATTATTAAAAAGTGTGTGAAAAGTGTGTGTTATAAAATGTGTGTGAATGTGTGAAAAATCCCCACCGAAAGTCAATGTTTCCTCGGCATTGAGATTTCGGTGGGGATTTTTTGATATAATATTATCTGATATCAGATGTATCAGAAGAATCCTGTTCAGCAGTTGTCAGGGCAAGCTCCAGAGAAGTGTCTGTGAAGAAGGTATTAGCATTATACAGGTACAGAATTTCCTGAACATTTTCAACCTGCATTAACTGCTCCAGATCTCCAAAGTAATAACGGGGATCAATCATTATGATCTTTCGGTAATGCTGAGCAAGAAATGGGATGAAGCTGTTTGCGTATGAATCCTTAAGCACAAGCAGTGTATTATCTGTTTCAGTAGGAGTACTGATCTTTATCTGAGCGTGGTTTCCACCAAAGAATAATGCATATTTATCTCTTGTCTCAAGTTTCTCGGTATCATAGAAGCTGGCACTTTTTTTCTGTTCGTCTACATAATTAACTACAGAAGAGAGCGCCTGATCTCCGGTGGGGAGAAATACATCGATCTCATCTTTTTCGCCGGAGCGGAAACCGCTTTTGGCAGACAGTGTTCCCTGAAAAGAACGGGTGACAGGTGCTTTGTCATAAGTGTCTGCTGAAGTATCAATTCCCATATCTTTGGCTGCCTTAAGATAGGCATAATAAGCACCTTGGGTAGTCCAGTGATGATCAGTGTGATAATAGAGGTCTTCCATTTTGTGATCTTTAAAAGTGCTGCGAACATCAATAAAGGTCACACCTGCATCGGTCAGGGAGGCAGAGAGGCTGTCAAGCCAGGAATTCTGATCCTGGACAGGGGCAAAAGCAGGAAGCCTGTCGCTCAGGATATTCACAGAATTTGGGGCGATCAGTGCATATTGTTTCAGATCAGAATGTTTTTGCGCAAAGTCAGTCATTGCTTTTACAGTGGCGTCATACTGTGTCTGATCAGGCGCTTTAAATTCTTCCATAAGATATCCGGATTTTCCAACGTATACGCCATTAGATTCTACTTTTCCCATCAGACGGTCAGTTCCGGCTTTCAGGGTAATCCACAGATCGCGAAGTGGAAACTGATCATTTTCATAGGTTTCAAATTGTTTTTCAAATCCGCCGGAAGCAATCTGACTGCCGTTTAAATGAGGCAGGGAAGAAAGTACGCGGTTTTCTTTTTCAGAAAATCCTCTGTCAGGAAGCACAATGCTCAGAATGAGTACGATCAAGGGGATAAATAAAAACAAAAGTCCCATTCTGTGGAAAAATAAACGATAATTTCTTAATGATTTTTTCATATTGTTTACCTTCTAAAATTTTGCATATAAAAATGGTGTGTAAGAGTTATAAACCATATAGGCAATCGATAATGCAAATAAAATAAGATTTATGATCACTGCAGCAACAGGTCTGCGTCTGACCAGACGCTTAAAGTACTGGTAAGGAGCAGGACGGCACATAAGAATACTGATCAGAAGAAGGATAAATCCTGTCTTGAGGTAGTAAAGTGCAGTTTTGTCTATGAAACCGGAAGCTCCGATCCCAAACATAGTTCCAAGGTAATGGCCAAGGGCACCAAAGTCTGTCTGGCTGAAGAATACCCATCCGATCATGACTACAAGCATAGTGTATACAGTGCAAAGCCAGGATGGTATTTTTTTCAGATATTTCTGAAGTACAAATTTTTCGAGTAAAAGGAAGAGTCCGTAATAAACACCCCATAGTACGAAATTCCAGCTTGCACCATGCCACAGACCGGTAAGTGCCCATACCACAAGGATATTTCGGATATGTTTCAGAGTGGAGACCCGATTACCGCCAAGCGGGATATAAATATAATCTCTGAACCAGCTTCCAAGAGAAATATGCCAGCGTCTCCAGAATTCAGAAACACTGGTGGAAATATAGGGATAATCAAAGTTTCTTATTAAAATCAAATCCCAGCATTTTTCCCAGACCGATGGCCATATCCGAATAGCCGCTGAAGTCAAAATAAAGCTGCATTGTATAAGCCAGAATGCCAAGCCATGAAGTAAATACAGACATCTGTGGATGACCACAGATACTGCTGTATAAAACCGAGAGATTATCTGCCAGAAGAACTTTCTTTGCAAGACCTTTGACAAAAAGCTCTGCACCGGTACCGAATTTGGAGATATTGATGGTGCGCTGCTTCAGCTGCGTCTCTATATCCGTATATCGTACGATTGGTCCGGCAGAGGTATAAGGAAACATTGTGCTGTATACGGCAAAGGTCAGGAAATTTCGCTGCGCACTGACCTTGCTTAAATAAATATCAAAAAGATAGGACAAATTACGGAAAGTGTAGAAAGAAAGTCCTATCGGCAGCGAAAGCTCCGGATGAGGGATATGGATACCGATGATTCCTCCGATTGTGTTAAGTAAGAAACCATAATATTTAAAAAACACAAGTACTGCAAGATTTATAATGATCGAGAAAATCAGATTAATTTTCTGTTTCCTGTCGTCATAATATAAACGTTCCAGTTCTGTACCCATATAATAGTTGAAGATACTGGAAAACAGCATGAGGATCACATATACAGGTTCTCCCCAGGCATAAAAGATCAGACTGCCCAAAAACAGCAGCAGATTGCGGAGCTTTCCCGGTACCAGGTAGTAGATCAGCATGAAAACCGGAAGAAAGCAGAATATAAAAAATATACTGTTGAATACCATATTAAAAGTTCTCCAATCTGGATATTATGAATATTATAGTAATTCTCTTAACTGCATTTTCTCTTAACGGTATTATTAAGAGGACTGCCATAGTAATGGTTCTGCAGTCCATTAGCGTAAAATGCGGAACAGTTACGAGGATTAAAGTAAAATGCTTATATCATGGAAAGAAAGGCAGTGCGCCAGTTCTGTGCGTCTGCGCCGCACATATAATATACATAGTTTCCTTTTTTTCCAACAACTGCATTGTTCAGAAGAGCCATCTGATCTGTGCCATAGCCCTCAAATACCTGCTTCTGACCGGAGAGATGGGCGTTTGCATTTTCAAGCAAAGTATTTGCCTGGGTATTGTCAGTGGCCTTCATAATACAGATTTCTTCTACTGCCATGGGTGAAGCGGCTTTGTAGAAGAAATAACCGTCAATATTGCGGTCATCTGTCTGATAATAATGTTTCAGATCAGAACGTGCTTCTTTATTTAAAGAAGTGATATCAGAATCCTGTTCCATAGTCTGTGCAATCTGTTCCATGGGTACATTCTTTGCGCTGTCGGAGGTATACAGGACAGTCAGATATGCGATAAGGAAAAGAACAAATGCACCTTTGATAAAAATATGTAAATAATTTTTCATGCCTTTAACCCCGCAATCTGTGCCATATTTGTCAGCCATTTGGGATAGTAGTCCTGAATCACATGTTCACCGTCCGGTTCATACAGATTCTCTGAACTGTCTGTTACAATCGTTGAATTGTCAATAAAGGTACATCCCATTTCCTGACAGAGTTTGATAAGTCCTTCATTATAATCAGGGTAATATCCAAGATCAGGAGTCTGTGCGATCGCTTCATCAGTAATCGGCAGAATGCAGTTGATATAAATTGGGACATCCGGTAAGGCTGTCTGGATTTTCTTTATCTGCGTCCTGTATGCATCAATAAATTCTGATGAAGCCGAACCATATATTTCCAGGTCGTTGGAACCAAATGCCATGAATACATGAGAGGGATTCAGAGCAATTGCCGTACTGATCTGATCATCGGCTGCACCTACATTTAATCCTCGTTTGCTGACTACCACATCCGTATCTAGATATCCGTATTCTACGATGGATTCTGTGATAGAGTCACCGATGATGACGTTTCCGGCAAAAACCTGTCGGATTTCTACATCACTTAACAGGGTAGATCCAGAACCGTCTGAAGCATCAGAACCGGAAGAAATGCCGGTTGTCTGTTTCAGAGCCTGAAGCTGTTCTTCTGTCTGTGAAATGTCTGAATTTTCCAGAGCCTGAAGGCGGGCTACATTTTCTTTACAGACAGAATCATTCTCATTTCCGCGGGTGCATAAAAAAATCACTGCACCGGCGAGTATAACACCGACAGGGATAAGAAATAAAACTTTATTCTTTGGTTGTTTTTTCAAAATAAATCCTTCCTATGGAAAAATATCCATTTTATGACATAGTTTTATTTATAGCAATACTTTCAAATGTATTATTTATGAGTATCGCTATAATTATAATACGCACTAAAAAAACTGCAAGGAAAAATTCACAAATTTTACACAAAGTCATGCAGTTGCCTGTGGACGAAGAGAAAGAAAGAAGTTATACTATCTTAATAGAAGCAATAGAATAGTATTTTTAACGTTACTGTTCACACATCACTATCCCGCGAGGTGTTTTGGCATATTCATGCCAAAATCCCGAGACATACAAGCCAAAATTCCATTGCCGCAGGCAATCTGGAATGAATTTTGGCTAAGTTACTGTGAACGGAGTGAACAGTAACTTTTTAACCGAATCAAGTAAGTCCCCTGCGGAGATTGCGAAAAGCAATAAGAGTGGGTGTGGACTTGCTATCATACAGTCAGGAGGAAAAGGTTATGGGGAAAAAAGTTTCTGATTTTTTAAAAAGCGAGATTTTATCATCGGTTTTTTATCTGGCATTTGGTCTGTGTCTGCTCCTGGTTCCGGACCAGACCGTAAACATTATCTGCAAGATTGTATTCGGACTGGTAATGATCGCTTCCGGTATTTATCATATTGTTATTTATACAGCTGAGAAGGAAAAGGCAACGATTCTTGATCTGTTTACGGGTGTAATCGTCATGGTGCTTGGAATTTTTCTTTTCTTTACACCGCAGATCGTGATCAAAATCCTGCCATATTTACTGGGAGCCTTGGTACTGGTTGACAGTATCTGGAAGATAAAGGGAAGTTACAGACTGAAAAAAGCCCAGAGAGGACGCTGGAAGATTATTCTTATTGGCTGTCTGGTATTTATTGCGCTGGGTGTTTCCATGTTGCTCTATTCTTTTTTGAGTGTAACCCGGATGATCCTGTTTTCCGGAATTATTCTGACTGCTGATGGAGTGGCAGACATTGTATTTTTGATCATGATTCGTCTTGGAATGAAAAAATCCGAAAAACTCTGTGCTGAAAAAGAACAGGAAGAGAATGGCAAAGAGAAACCATGGGATGACCCGGCAGATGCAGGTCTGGACGAAAAAGTGCAGGATAAATCTTTAAATGAAGATGAAACAGAATGGAAGCAAGATACAGATTCTCAGGTTCAGGAAGCGGAGATGGAAATAGAAACCGGGAAGACTGCAGATGCAGCAGATGCAGACGCCATTCTGGATGCAGAGATGCAGACTCCGGATGAAGGCGTGGAAAGTCCCGGCAGAGAAATCCGGGAAATGCTGAAAAATCATGATGAACCGCTGGAAGAATGGAAGGACTGAGTGAAATATGCAGGAACAGAATCCCATTGTACTGATGAATTTCTCCGGAATTTACAGAGAAGAAGAATTCTGGAAAAACAGACAGGTATCCTGGATTGAGCTTCAGGATGTCTGTGGGACAAACTGCTATTGTGATGAGGAAGCAATCGCAGAGATTAATAAACGAACAGAAAATTATCCAACTGCCGGAATCCATTTTATTGATTCCGGCAATTATCACTATATGACAAGACTTTGGCTGACAAGAATGGATCAACCGTTCTGTCTGCTGGTATACGATAATCATACAGATATGCAGCCTCCGGCTTTTGGTGGGATTTTGTCGTGTGGAGGATGGATCGCGGCAGCGTTGGAGGAACTGGAGAATCTGAAATATGTGATCCTTGTGGGACCGGATGAAGCAGCCTATGAGCAGGTAGATGAGAATCTGAAGGACAGAGTGATATTTCTCTCCAGAGAGAAACTTCAGGTGATGAATGATGAAGAGAGAAACTGGTTTCTCAGGGAAACAGTCAGTGAAGTATGTAATTGGAGAAAATCGGAAGGTTTACAGGAAGATGCTGAAAAATTCCTTCCATTATATATATCTGTTGATAAAGATGTGCTTTGTACAGAGGATGCACAGACGACATGGAGCCAGGGGGATATGAGGCTGACAACTTTGGTGTCCGGTGTACAGACTGTATTGGAATGTGCAAAAGAAAGCAGTGGAAAGATTGCCGGTGTGGATATCTGCGGAGAAGCAGATGCGGAAGCGGTACATGAGAATGAAGCCAATGATTATGCAAATGAAAAATTGCTGGAGGTTTTTGAAGGTTTATTTGGGAAATCCGACTGTGAATAATAAATAAAATGAGAGAGTGACAGGAAGTATTTTAAGATTTGAGAGGATTTGAGACATGCATAATGAATTGTTGCATATAGGACCGTTGACGGTATATGGTTATGGATTTATGATTGCCATGGGAGTATTGGCTGCCTGGTTTGTGGCTGAGCAGAGAGCGCGTAAACTGAAACTTGCATGTGAACATATTTTTTATCTGGTAGTGTGGTGCGCCATTGGTGGATTTACATCTGCGAAGATTTTGTTCTGGATCACCAACTGGAGGGAATTTCTGCAGAATCCAAGGCAGATCATAGGATCAGATGGATTTGTGGTATATGGAGGAATCATCGGAGGAATTCTGGTGGGCTGGCTGTACTGCAGGATAAAGAAGTTGAAATTTCTGGAGTATTTTGATCTGATGATGCCATCCATTGCACTGGCACAGGGATTTGGCAGGATTGGATGCTTTCTGGCAGGCTGCTGTTATGGGAAAGAAACTTCAGGGCCTCTGGCGGTTACGTTTACAAATTCAGATTTTGCACCCAACAATGTTGCTCTGATCCCGACACAGATTTATTCCGGTTTTTTGGATTTTGCCCATTTTCTGTTGCTGCTTTATGTGGCAAAGCATAAGAAAGCAGATGGACAGGTGGCTGCCTGCTATCTTATTTTCTACAGTATAGGAAGATTTGTGATCGAATTTTTCAGAGGAGATATTGAAAGAGGAAGCGTAGGAGTATTGTCGACTTCGCAGTTTATCAGTATTTTTACAACTGTGGCTGGAATTATATTATTACTGACTGTTGTGAAGAAACAAAAGCAGGAAGCGAATATCAGTCTGAACAGTAAAGGTTAGAATTGTCATAAAGAGCATATATTGTGCATATCATGTATAAAAAATCCAGGGAGGACAGTAATGTTCGGACCTGACGATTTTGAAGTGCAGATACAGCAGGAAAACCCCCCGGGCATTCATGCTGAGCCGTCAATACCGCCGGCACAGGATGAAGAGTACGGGGATTTTATTGTAAAACATGGACAGAATATGGGCGGAAAATTTCTTCCTGTGAATGAATTGTTTGGAATTCTATATATTCCGCTGAATGAGATTGGTCCGCTGGAAATTAATTCCTATACGTATGCATCTTTGCCGAAGTGTTATACATTTATGGATGCGGATGCATTAAATTCATCCGGGATTACGCGGTTACATAATCATCCCTATCTGAAACTTCAGGGAGAGGGCACAGTGATCGCAGTGATTGATTCCGGGATTGATTATCTGAATCCAATCTTTCGAAACGGAGATGTAAGCCGTATTGCATATATCTGGGATCAGACAATTCCGGGAAATGAGGATGAACAGGTTCCTTATGGAAAGGTTTTTACCGGAGAGGAAATTAATCAGGCATTGCTGTCGGAGAATCCACAGGAGATTGTACCCTCATTGGATGAGAACGGACATGGTACAGCTATGGCAGGGCTGGCAGCAGGCAATTTTGTACCCACAGAAAATTTCTCAGGAGCAGCTCCGAAAGCAACGATCATTGTGGTGAAATTAAAGAAAGCAAAATCCTATCTGAGAAAATTTTACCAGTATCCGCCACAGGCACCGGTATTTCAGGAAGACGACATTATGCTGGGGATTTCTTTTGCAGTGAAGATGGCACAAGAGATGGGAATGCCGGTTTCCGTTTGTCTGGGACTTGGCACCAATCAGAGCGCACATGTTGGTGACAGTGAGCTGAGTCGATATGTAGATTATATTAATGAAGATTCTCAGGTATCAGTATCTGTGGCAGCAGGAAATGAGGGTGCAGCACAGCATCATTATACAGCAGAGTTGGACTATGTGAAAAATCAGGATACTGTTGAACTTCGTATTGCGGATAAAGAAGAAGGATTTTCCATGGAATTTTGGGGAGATCCGCCGGATGACTATGGGATATCGTTACAGTCACCGGCAGGAGAAAAGCTGTATGTGAGCAGTTCTCTTGGTGCAGGTACTCAGGAATTAAGTTTCATTTTTGTGGAGACGAAAGTGCTGGTCAATTACGTAAAGATGGAGCGGATGACCGGGAAACAGCTGATTTATTTTCGCTTCTTTCATCCGGCAGCAGGTATCTGGAAGGTAAATGTCAGTAAAAAAGGAATATCGGGAAGCAGGTTTCACATGTGGCTTCCGGTGCAAGGGCTGATTTCGCCGGATACTTATTTTCTGGAGTCTACACCTTATATAACTGTTACTGCACCTGGGGATTCAACCAGAGGTATTACGGCAACAGCTTATCAGTATCTGGATAACAGTCTGTATTTTCAGGCTGGGAGAGGGTTTACTCCAAATAACCAGGTGACACCTGATCTGGCAGCACCGGGAGTAGATCTGCTCATTCCATTGCCGGGAGGGGCGTTTGGAAAGGCTTCGGGGAGCAGTCTTTCTTCGGCTGTTGTTGCAGGAGCAGCAGCATTGGTGCAGGAATGGGCGATCGTGAGAGGAAATATTCCTTATGCATCGGGAAATACGGTGAAGTTTTATCTGCAGAAAGGGGCAGTGAGAGAAGAACAGATGGAATACCCAAATCCGGGATGGGGATATGGAAGACTGGATCTGTATCGGACATTTGAGATTATAAACTGAAAGGTTTATGAAATACTGGAAAATACATATAAAAGATAAAATAATAACCAAATTTTAAGAGTAAATATTGTATAGTTTTAGACCAAAAATAATTAGACTGTCTAATTGTTTTTTTGGACAAAAAATGTTACAATCGTACAAAAGAAATTGGGAGGCAATTATGAAGAGAGGCAGTATTTTTGAAACTGACGGAATCCCCCACATGAGTGAGGCTTTACCCCTTGCCATGCAGCATGTCGTAGCTATGATCGTTGGCTGTGTCACACCGGCGATCATCGTTTCCGGAGCAGTTCCAGGCGGACTCTCCAGAGAAGACCAGGTTATCCTGATTCAGTCGGCACTGGTCATTGCAGCATTGTCAACTTTGCTTCAGCTGTTTCCGATTGGCGGAAAGGCGAAATTTGCAATTGGCTCAGGCCTGCCTATTATCATGGGTGTCAGCTTTGCTTACGTGCCAAGTATGCAGGCGATAGCGGAATCGTATGGAATAGCAGCAATCATGGGTGCGGAGATTGTTGGTGGTATCGTAGCAGTTGTTATGGGTTTGCTGGTCAAGAAGATTCGGGTATTTTTCCCGCCGCTAATTACAGGAACAGTCGTATTTACCATCGGTCTTTCCCTGTATCCGACTGCCATTAATTATATGGCAGGCGGTACCAGCAGTCCGAATTACGGATCCTGGCAGAACTGGGCAATTGCATTTTTCACGCTGATCGTTGTTACAGTTCTGAATCATTTTGGAAAGGGAATCTGGAAACTGGCATCTATTCTGATCGGTATTATAGTGGGATATCTGGTTTCTATTCCGTTTGGAATGGTAGATTTCTCAAGCATAGGGGAAGCAGGTGTCTGTCAGCTTCCATCTCTGATGCATTTTGGAGTACAGTTTGAGCCGTCTTCCTGTGTTGCACTGGGAATTTTATTTGCTATCAACTCTATTCAGGCAATCGGTGATTATTCAGCGACTACGATCGGAGCTATGGACAGAACACCTAAGGATGATGAACTGCAGCGCGGAATCGTTGGTTATGGTCTTTCTAACGTTGTAGGCGCATTGCTCGGCGGACTTCCCACAGCAACATACAGCCAGAACGTTGGTATTGTTACAACTACAAAGGTTATCAACCGTTGGGTACTGGGACTTGCAGCTGCAATTCTCGGTATAGCAGGTCTGGTTCCGAAATTCTCAGCTATCCTGACAACGATTCCTCAGTGTGTACTGGGTGGTGCAACTGTGTCTGTATTTGCATCGATCGCAATGACAGGTATGAAGCTGGTTGCTTCTGCTGAGATGGATTACCGTAATTCATCTATCGTAGGACTTGCAGCTGCACTGGGAATGGGTGTATCTCAGGCAACAGCTGCACTTGCAAGCTTTCCCACATGGGTAACAACAATTTTCGGTAAATCACCGGTTGTCCTTGCAACTATTATTGCAGTAATGCTTAATGTGATCCTTCCGAAAACACGGGATGAGCAGAAAGAAGAGGCAAAAAAAAAGATTAAAATAGAACAGAAACTGGAAGAAGACCACAGGGAATTCGGGGAATAAAAACAGAAACTGAATATGGGAAATATAAGGTGTGCTTTCACAGGGGGATGTGGGAACACACCTTTTTATTGAATTGCTATGGAAGGTAGTTGTATGATATAATGAAAAGCAATCACATTAAATCAAACGATACAGGAGGTTTCTTATGTCCAGAAAGAATCTGATCGTCGGTCAGTCCGGCGGTCCTACCGCAGTAATTAACAGCAGCCTTTACGGAGTTGTATCCGAGGGAATGCGTCATCCGGAAGCTATTGAGCATGTTTACGGAATGATAAATGGAATTGAAGGATTTTTAAATGGAACAGTTCTTGACTTTGCCGAAGCACTTCCGGGAGAGAAACTTGACGGTCTGAAAGTCACACCAGGTGCTTATCTTGGTTCCTGCCGCTATAAATTGCCGGAATCACTGGAAGATCCGGTTTATCCAAGACTTTTTAAGAAATTTGAAGAAATGAATATTGGCTGGTTTTTCTATATCGGTGGAAATGATTCCATGGATACGGTGAGCAAACTTTCCCGTTATGCTGCGCAGACAGGCAGTGATATCCGTATCCTCGGAGAACCAAAAACAATCGACAATGATCTGATCCACACAGACCATACTCCGGGATTTGGAAGTGCAGCCAGATATGTAGCTTCTACAGTCCGCGAGATTACCATAGATGCAAATGTGTATGAAAAGAAATCCGTAACGATTATAGAAATTATGGGCCGCCACGCAGGATGGCTCACTGCTGCATCTGCACTTGCCCGCAAATATACAGGAGACAACCCTCTTCTCATCTACCTTCCGGAAACAGCCTTTGACCAGGAAGAATTTCTTAAAGCAGTAGAGAACTCCTTTGAGAAAAACTGCAATGTCATTGTCTGCGTATCAGAAGGAATCCATGACGACAAGGGCACATTTATCTGTGAATACGACAATTCCGTAGGCACTGATACCTTTGGACACAAAATGCTGGCAGGCTGTGGTAAATATCTCGAAAACCTTGTCAGAAACCGCCTCGGTGTAAAAGCCCGTTCTGTAGAACTCAACGTCAGCCAGCGTTGCTCTGCATCTATGATGTCCGCCACAGACCAGCAGGAAGCCATCAAAGCCGGAGAATTCGGCGTACAGGCAGCCCTCAACGGCGAAACAGGAAAAATGATCTCATTTATCCGCAAAGAAACCTCTGACGGAACCTATATCATGGAATGTGGTCTTGAAGACGTCAATGCCATCTGCAACGAAGAAAAAACAGTTCCACCAGAGTGGATCACAGAAGACGGATCTGACGTCACTGAAGCCTTCATAAACTACGCCCGCCCTCTGATCCAGGGAACAGTACAGATCCCCTGCGGCAAAGACGGCCTCCCGTCATTCGTATACCGCAAATAGTATCAAATAAATTGCGAATCCATTGTTTTTATATTTGCAAACTGCTGACATATATTATAACAGCGCAGGAAAATTAATGGTCTGGCGTGCATTTGCAGGATACTTAGATATTCTTAGACGATAAAAATATGCGTTATGAGCCCGCAGGGTCACTGTCTGAGCGACAGCGAGTTTGACCCTGCGGGCTCATGCTTTTAGCAGATTTTTATCGCCTTAGAATATCTTAGTGTCCGAAACCGCACGCCAGACCATTAATTTTCCTGCGCGTCCGTCAGACAATAAATAAAATCACATATTATAATAGGCCGCATAAACCCCATTCATATCCAACAGCTCTTCATGTGTCCCCCTCTCAGCAATCCCATCCTCAGTGATCACAATAATCTCATCCGCATCCCTGATCGTAGAAAGTCTGTGCGCGATAGTAATAGTAGTACGGTTCTGTGAAAGCTCTTCAAGACTTCTCTGGATCCATCGTTCACTCTCATTATCCAGAGCGCTCGTAGCTTCATCAAGGATCAGGATCGGCGGATTCTTCAGGAACACACGTGCAATGGAAATCCTCTGTTTCTGACCGCCCGAAAGTCTTGTTCCGCGTTCTCCGACATAGGTATCATACTGCTGTGGAAGTTCCATAATAAAATCATGAATGCTTGCCCGCTTTGCAGCTGCAATAATCTCTTCATCAGAAGCTCCCGGTTTTCCATATGCAATATTATCCCGGATCGTACCGTCAAACAGATAGACATCCTGCTGTACAGTTCCGATATTATTTCTGAGACTCTTCAGAGTCAGGCTGCGGATATCTTTTCCATCAATAGTGATCCGTCCCTCTGTTACATCATAAAAGCGTGGCAGAAGAGAACAGATAGTAGTTTTCCCGCCACCTGACGGACCCACAAGTGCCACAGACTTTCCGGCAGGGATATCAATAGAGATATCACTGAGAACAGGGGTATTATCGTCACTGTAATGAAAAGATACATGCTCATAGCTTACATGTCCCTTCACATCAGTAAGTTCTCTGGCATCCGGAGCGTCTGTGATCTCTGACTCTGTTTCCATAACATCAAGGAAACGGCGAAAGCCTGAAAGACCCTTTTGCATCATTTCGACCAACTCGACCAGAATCTGGATCGGACTGATAAAGATTCCGATATAAAGTGCATACATGGCAAGATCTGCAGTCTGCATTTCTCCGTTGGCAATAAGATAACCGCCATACACCAGAGTGACCAGATACATCATTCCCTGAAAGAACAGATTAGAGCTCATAAAGCTTCCCATACAGCGATAATTATCACGCTTTGAAAGCAGAAAAGCTTCATTGCTTTTTTTGAATTTGTTATGTTCAATATCTTCATTTGCAAAGGACTGTACCACACGGATACCGGAAAGTGTGTCCTGGAGACTTGCATTGACATCCCCGATCTTACGTCTGTTTTCCATAAAAGTTGTCTGCATTCGGGCATTCTGCTTAAAGGAAAACCAAAACATAACAATAACAAGGATGATCAGTGGAAATGCCAGTTTCTTATTGATAAAGAAAAGAAAGACAAAAGCACCGATGATCTTTACCAGAGAGATAAAAAGGTTTTCAGGACCATGGTGTGCAAACTCGGAAATATCAAAAAGATCACTGACCAGCTTGCTCATCATCTGACCGGAATTATTCTGACTGTAATAGGAAAATGAAAGCTGTTGGTAATGATCAAATAATTCCTGCCGCATATCCCGTTCCATATTTGCTCCCATCATGTGTCCCTGGCAGGTTACATAATATTTGCAGAGACATTGGAGCACATACATAAGAAAGAGTCCTCCTGCGATCACAGGCAGTGCATGAAGAATCCTTGACTGATCCTGAGTGAACAGTGTTTTTGTCATAGTCCGCAGGATCTGAGGATATGCCAGATCTATCAGACTGATCACGGCAGCACATATCAGATCAATAAAAAAGACCGTTTTATACGGACCATAGTAGTGGATGAATTTTTTGATAGTATTCATAAGATAAAATCCTTTCATCTGTGATAGAATATATGTGATTTTATAGTAACATAACAGAAAGGAAAGTCAATAGAGGGGCAGGAACAGGACTTTAAAATGAAGCTTTTTTGTGTTATATTGTGGTTATGGTAATTTCACAGGAGAGGAAGATGATCTGATGCAGGACAGAAAGCTTGAACAGGCTCTGGAGATTTATTTTCAGGAAAATCCGGACAGAGAGTCCGATAAATATCAGGAGATACAGAAATACCTGAAGCTCAGAATACGTTCTGTAATGGAGCTTCTGATAGAGAATGAGGATACAGAAAGGATGGAGCAGATCGAGAAATGCGGATGGTTTTCCGCAAATGAGCTGGAGAATTTTATAAGATGTGCACAGGAAAAAGCAAAGCTGCGTTCTCTGGTATGGCTGCTTCATCTGAAAGATAAAAAATATGGATACCCAAAAAAAGACTTTTCACTGTAAAACAACAACAGAGCAGGAACTTACCGGAAAAAAAATCCTGCAAAACTGCAGAAATCAATTATATCTGGACTTTCCTTATCTGGACGGGGCATTTGCAAGTCTGGAATACAAAGCAGACAGCAGCATTGATACAATTGGGACAGACGGGGAGCTGATTTATTTTAATCCGGTATTTCTTATGAAAAAATATCTGGAAGATCCGGCAGCAGTAAGAAGAGGATATCTGCACATGCTGCTTCACTGTCTGTACCTTCATATTTTCATGGAACCTGACAGAGATTCCGGTGAATGGGACAGGGAATGCGACTGTTTTGTAGAGCAGCTGATCGACAAGGCTGTCGGAGAAGGCAAAATCAGCCTGAAGAAAAGAAAATCAGATGATACACAGGTGAACACAAATACTTTTGATGATCACATATTCTGGCAGAGAACTGCCGGACAGGCATCAGGAGGCAGGAGAACAAAGGAAAAATGGGAACATATCCTTGCTTATACCTCACAGAATAAGACCGGTATGCAAAGCAGGGCAGGGACTCAGACAAACGATCAGCAGGAAGAACTGGATGAGATCTACCGCAGTAAATATGATTACCGGAAATTTCTGAAGCAGTTCTGCAGACTGCGGGAGGAAGTGGAGCTGGATACGGAGAGCTTTGATTATATTTTTTACAGCTTTGGAATGGAACATTATGGAAATATTCCATTGATAGAACCGTTGGAGTATAAAGAAGTAAACCGTCTGGAGGAGCTGGTGATCGCCATTGACACATCCGGTTCATGTTCAGGAGAAACTGTACAGAGATTTCTGGGTGAAACCTATGGGATTTTAAGTGAAAAAGAGAATTTTTTCAGCAGGATGAAGGTATATATCGTCCAGTGCGACTGTTTTATCCAGAAAGTGGATGTGATCCATTCTGAGGAAGAGTGGAAGGAATACATCCGGAACGTTAAGATCCAGGGCAGGGGAGGTACAGATTTCCGCCCTGTATTTGAATTGATCCGTCAGGAAAAAGAGAGAAAAGAACTGAAGAATCTCAGAGCACTGATCTATTTTACAGATGGTGACGGGATTTATCCGGGACAAAAGCCGGATTATGAGACTGCATTTGTATTTCTGAAACGGACGGACAAGATGAAACTGGTGCCGCCATGGGCGAAATGTCTGATCACAGGAACGGGACAAACTGCGGAGCAGATGTCAGTTTGAGTAAATAATGTTACTGTTCACTGGTAATATCCCGCGAGGTGTTTTTTGTGAGCGAAGGTCACAGAAAACCCGAGACATACCGCGCGAATTTATGCGATTAGCATAAATTCTGTGCATCGCGAAGCGTGTTGCTGGGAACGGAGTGAACAGTAACTAAATAATTAGCAGGAGTATGATAATAAAATGAACATACAGGAAGCAAAAACAGAAATCTGTAATACACTTCGTGCATATCTGGCGAAGGATGAGAATGGATATTATACTTATCCTCTGATCCGTCAGAGACCGCTGTTGCTGATCGGTCCGCCGGGAATCGGCAAAACTGCCATTATGGAACAGGCGGCAGCAGAGTGCGGTGTGGGACTTGTAGCCTACACCATTACCCATCACACCCGTCAGAGTGCCATCGGTCTTCCGGAGATCGTTAAACGGAATTACGGTGGAAAAGGAATGATGGTGACAGATTACACAATGAGTGAGATCGTGGCATCTGTCTATGATTGTATGGAGAATACAGGCAGGAAAGAGGGAATCCTGTTTATTGATGAGATCAACTGTGTGTCTGAAACCCTGGCACCGGCAATGCTGGCACTTCTCCAGAATAAAACCTTTGGAAGTCATAAGATTCCGGAAGGCTGGATTCTGGTAGCAGCGGGAAATCCACCGGAGTATAATAAATCTGTCAGGGAATTTGATATTGTCACACTCGACCGTGTCCGTAAGCTTACAATTGAGCCTGACTGCGATATCTGGCTGAAATATGCAGGACAGCAGAAGGTGCACCAGGCGATCATTTCTTATCTGTCTGTGAAGAAAAACAATTTCTATGCGGTGGAGAATACAGTAGACGGTAAATTCTTTGTGACTGCCAGGGGATGGGAGGATCTTTCAAGACTTCTGCAAAGCTATGAAAAGCTGGGGATCGGGATCAGTGAGGAACTGGTGGAGGAATTTCTCCAGAAAGAGGAAACAGCCAGAGATTTTGCAGGTTTTTATCAGTTATATACAAAGTATGGGGAGGATTATGAAATCCCGTCGATCCTGTCCGGAAATCTGAGCCGGGAGAATCTGGCGCTGAAGGAGAAGATGGCTGCAGATGGAGCTTTTGAGGAGCGTTTTGCAGTTGTAAATCTGATCCTGGGGGCATTGAGAGAAAAAGCGGAAGAATACGGACAGGCAGATCATCAGCTTGAGATACTCTATGAGATGCTTCTGCATCTGAGAACTCAGGTGAGAAAGAATGCTGAGGAAGAGAAGCTGGGAATTTCATTGCTTGAAGAATTTGTGCAGGAACAGGAAAACAGTCTGCAGATCAAAGTAAAGATGGAACTGATCTCAGTAAGAGAACAGAAATATCAGGAGACGGCAATCCGCAGGCTGAGGGAATATATTCTGACAGCAAAGAAAGAACATGTGCGGTCAGCTGAAAATGGATTTAAGCGGATCAGTAAATGTTTTGAAAAAGAAGCAGTATGCAGAGAAGATATGATCCAGAAACTCCAGGGAGAAACTGCGAGAATGCCTTTTCATTTATTAAAGAGAGCTTTGGCGAAAATCAGGAAATGCTGCTTTTCGTGACAGGGATCACAGCGGATAAGTCAATGACTTCGTTTATTGCCGGAAATGGCTGTCCGGCATATTTTGAACACAGCGAGATGCTTTTATATAATAAAGAAGAAAATGAACTGCGAAAAGCGTGTCTGGAGGCAGTGCATGAAAGACTACAGGAAGAAAGCCGTGACCGGGTATAATATCTGTTACAGACAGTATCTGAAAACGGCAGTCAGTATATTATTGATAGAAGCAAATCAGACAGCAGCTGATACATAGCAGCAGAAATACGCTGCGGAAATGGAGGAAGAATGTCAGAAAAACAGCCTAAAAAAAAGAAGACAGCAGGGGATGTTGTGTTGACGGTTGTTCTGATCGCAGCAATCTGTGTATTCTGTTATGCAGGATATAATCTGTTTCATATTTATACAGAATATAAGAAAGGTACGGATGAGTACAATTCAATCACACAGATGGCAGTAACAGAACGAGATCCGGATGGAGAAGCGGCAGGACCGGAAGCCGGCAGTGAGCTGAAAGCACCTATGGATATTGACTTTGCATCTCTTAAAAGTGTAAATAATGATGTAGTGGGATGGATTTATGTGGAAGCAGTGCCAGATATTAATTACCCCATCGTGCATGGCAAAGACAATGAAACTTATCTTCACAGAACTTATGAGAAGAATTATAACTTTGCAGGAACTATCTTCGTGGACTATGAAAATAAAGGAGATTTCAGTGACTGCAACACGATCGTGTATGGCCATAATATGAAAAATGGTTCCATGTTTGCACAGCTTAAGAAATTTACACAGGATGAGGAGACTTATAAGAAGAGCAAATATTTCTGGATCTTTACACCTGAGAAAAACTACAGGTATGAGATTATCTCCGCGTACACTACAGGTGTGAACAGTGATACCTATACTCTGTTTAAGGGACCGGGTGAGGAATTTGAAAAATATCTGGAAAAGATCAGAGGATATTCCGAGATTCAGACAGATGCAGAAGGAATGAACATAAAGGACAAGATCATTACTCTGTCTACCTGTACAGGAAACGAGGCAACCCGTTATGTTGTCCAGGGAAAACGTGTGGATACACTTGATGTCGGGCAGTAGAATTATGAAGAGCAGTTACCTGAATCAGAAGAAAATCGTATTGCTGTAAAAGCAGACGATAAAAATTCAGATGATAAAATTTCAGTAACAGTGTTTTGAAAAAATAAAGGAGGAATTCTAAATGGCAGGAGAAGTTGAGAGATTACAGGAACTTGTAGACAAATATGACAATATTGTCTTCTTCGGTGGAGCAGGTGTTTCCACAGAGAGCGGAATCCCGGATTTCAGAAGTCAGGACGGACTTTATCATCAGAAATATGACTATCCTCCGGAAACGATCTTAAGCCATACATTCTTTATGAGAAAGCCGGAAGAATTTTTCAAATTCTACAGAGACAAGATGCTTTGTGACACTGCAAAACCAAATGCAGCACATCTGAAGCTGGCAGAACTGGAACAGGCAGGAAAACTGAAAGCAGTTATCACCCAGAATATCGACAATCTGCATCAGATGGCGGGTAGTAAGAAAGTGCTGGAGCTTCATGGAAGTGTATACCGCAATTACTGCATGAAGTGTCACAGATTTTATGATTTTGCCCACATGAAAGCATCCACAGGTGTTCCGAGATGCGAATGTGGTGGAATTATCAAGCCGGATGTGGTATTGTATGAAGAAGGTCTGGACAATCAGACGATCAATGAAGCAGTGAAGGCAATCTCAGAGGCACAGGTGCTGATCATAGGGGGAACTTCCCTGGCTGTTTACCCGGCAGCAGGACTGATCGATTACTTCCGGGGAGAGCACCTTGTAGTGATCAACAAATCCCCGACTCCGAGAGACAGATATGCAGACCTTCTGATCCAGGGGCCGATCGGACAGGTATTTTCACAGATTCACTGTTAGTGTCAAAGTTATATAAGAGGAGTAAGAGATTATGGGACTTCCCTATGAAGTTGGTGATATTGTTACATTAAAGAAAGTCCATCCCTGCGGAAGCAGAGACTGGGAAATCTTAAGGGTAGGTGCTGATTTCCGCCTGAAATGTACAGGATGCGGACATCAGATCATGGTACCGCGCAAGATGGTTGAGAAAAATACTAAAAATTTGATAAAAAAAGAAAAATAGTACTTTACAGACACGAAAAACTATGTTAGAATCAACACTCGTGATATATTTTATATCCTTGCTCTTTGACAGGCAAAGGGCCAACAGACCATAAGGAGGTAAAGCAAGACATGAACAAGTACGAGTTAGCATTAGTTGTTAGTGCAAAAGTTGAAGACGAAGTACGTGATGCAGTTGTTGAGAAAGCAAAAGGATACATCACACGTTACAACGGCACTATCACAGAAGTAGAAGAATGGGGTAAGAAAAAATTAGCTTACGAAATTCAGAAAATGCATGAAGGCTTCTACTATTTCATTCAGTTTGAAGCAGACGCACAGTGCCCGGCGGAAGTTGAAAGACACGTTCGCATCATGGACAATGTATTAAGATACTTAGTCGTAAGAAAAGACGCATAATCTTATACAGGGTGGATTTTAGAAGGCACCATTAATTGATCCGTTCAACCATTCAAAGCAGAAACGAAGAGGTATTTATATGAACAAAGTAATTTTAATGGGACGCTTAACAAGAGATCCTGAGGTGAGATATTCCGCAGGAGAGAATGCATTGGCAATTGCCAGATATACACTGGCAGTAGACAGAAGATTCCGCCGTGACGGTGAAGCAACAGCAGACTTTATCAGTTGTGTATCCTTTGGACGTACAGCCGAGTTTGCTGAGAAGTATTTCCGTCAGGGACTTAAGATCATTGTTTCAGGACGCATTCAGACAGGCAGCTACACCAATCGTGATGGCCAGAAGGTTTATACCACAGAGGTAGTAGTTGAGGAACAGGAGTTTGCTGAGAGCAAGGCGGCCAGCGATAATTACGCAGCTTCCCATCCTCAGACATCATCCCCTGCACCTGCACCATCCATGCCGGCTCCGGGAGCAGCCAGTGCAGACGGTTTCATGAACATTCCGGATGGAATTGATGAAGAACTGCCGTTTATTTAATACAAACTGATAGAATAAAATAGGAGGAAAGCAATCATGGCTTACAATAGAGGCGAAAGACCAGACTCTCCAATGAAGAGAAGAGGCGGCCGCAGAAGAAAAAAAGTTTGTGTATTCTGTGGTAAAGAGAATAACGAGATCGACTACAAGGATGTAGCAAAATTAAGAAAATATGTTTCTGAAAGAGGAAAAATCCTTCCAAGAAGAATTACAGGAAACTGTGCAAAACATCAGAGAGCACTGACAGTTGCTATCAAGAGAGCACGTCATATGTCTATGATGCCATACATCCAGGACTAATTCTGAAGATGATAAATGCTGCTCCGCATTTGGCGGAGCAGCATTTTTGCATTATTTACGAGAATTGCTATAGAACAGAATGAACAGTAACACAATAACCATTATTTTTGTGCGTTCTTCTGTTGCTATGGTAAATTCTGTTCAAATCTGTTATAATATGATTCAAAGGGCGTTTTTCACAGAACCTGCCTATATGCAGCACATTTGCTGTGTACAGGCGAAACAAATAGAATGATGAAGAACGGAAAGAAAGATATGAGTGATAAACTGAAATTAAAAGGGCATATGAAAGCATTCATGCGGTGGCCTCTGATTCTCTCGGCTTTACTGATCGTACTTAATATCTGGGTATATTTTGTCAGCGTGAAGGCTGGTATTATTGTGTCAGGTGGAATCCTGATTTATGTGGGATGTGCAGTAATAATACTCCGATGCCACAGACCGTTCATTGTAAATGAACTGATAGCCTTTGCCAATCAGTATGATTCGCTTGAAAAGAGAATCCTTGAAGAACTGGCATTGCCCTATGCCATTATGGATATGAATGGCAGAATGATCTGGTCCAACAAAGTATTTGCGGAGCTTACAGGTAAAGATCAGTTTTATAAGAAAAATGTCAGCACTGTTTTTCCGGATGTAACAGCTGACAAATTACCGGTCGCAGATAAGAAAGAGACTGCTGAGATCAGTACTCGATTTGGAGAGAAGACTTATCGTATTTCCATGCAGAGGGTGTCTCTTGGTGAAGTGGTTGCCAAAAGTGAGTTTCTGGAGAATTCAAACAGGAATGCCAGCCTGATCGCCATGTATCTGTATGACGATACAGAACTGAAGTCTTACATTAAAAAGAATGAAGACAATAAGCTTGTTGTAGCGTTGGCTTATCTGGATAACTATGAGGAAGCACTTGAGAGTGTAGAGGATGTGAGACGTTCACTTCTGATTGCTCTGATTGACCGGAAGATTACGAAATATTTTTCCAATTTCGATGGTCTTGTAAAGAAACTTGAGAAGGACAAATATTTCCTGATCATGCGCCAGAGTTCGCTTGAGGCTCTGAAAGAACAGAGATTTCATATTCTGGACGAGGTTAAAACAGTTAATATCGGAAATGAGATGGCGATCACTTTGAGTATTGGTGTGGGACTGAATGCCTCCACGTATATTCAAAATTATGAGTATTCACGTATTGCTATAGAGATGGCACTTGGACGTGGCGGTGATCAGGTTGTTATTAAGAATGGAAATAATATTACCTATTACGGCGGAAAGACTCAGCAGATGGAGAAGAATACCCGCGTAAAAGCCAGGGTAAAAGCGCAGGCACTGAAAGAGTTTATGAGTACGAAAGACAGAGTCGTTGTCATGGGACATAAAATCACAGATGTGGATGCGTTGGGAGCAGCAATCGGTATTTTTCGTGCAGGTAAAACACTTGGAAAATCTGTCAGTATTGTAGTGAATGATCCGACAAAATCTATCAGACCGTTGATCGCAGGATATGTGAATAATCCAGACTACGAGCCATCTATGTTTGTGGACAGCGAGCAGGCTAAAGATATGGTAGATAACAATACAGTGGTGGTTGTAGTTGATACTAACAGACCAAGCTATACGGAATGCGAGGAGCTTCTGCACATGACAAAGACAATTGTTGTGCTGGATCATCACAGGCGGGGAAGCGAAGTGATAGAGAATGCGGTGCTTTCCTATGTGGAGCCTTATGCATCCTCAGCCTGTGAGATGGTAGCAGAGATCCTGCAGTATTTCTCGGATGACCTGCGTATCCGCAATATGGAGGCTGACTGTCTCTATGCGGGAATTATGATCGATACAAACAATTTTACTACAAGAGCAGGTGTACGTACCTTTGAGGCTGCTGCATTCTTAAGAAGGAGTGGAGCAGACGTGACCAGAGTACGTAAACTGTTAAGGGATGATCTGAAATCTTATCAGGCACGTGCAGAAGCAGTGAGAACTGCACAGATTTACAGAGAATGCTATGCCATTGCCAGATGTCCAAGTGAAAATCTGGACAGTCCTACAGTTATAGGAGCACAGGCAGCCAATGAGCTTCTGAATATTGCAGGGGTTAAGGCATCGTTTGTACTGACTCAGTACAATAATGAAGTTTATATCAGTGCCAGGGCTATTGACGAAGTCAATGTACAGGTAATGATGGAAAAGATGGGCGGAGGCGGTCATATGAATATTGCCGGTGCCCAGGTCAAGGCTTCTCCGGATGAGGTGGAGAGAATGCTTAAAGACATCATAGATCAGGAATATCAGGAGGAAAACACAAAATGAAAGTAATCTTACTTGAAGACGTAAAAGCACTTGGAAAAAAGGGACAGATCGTAAATGTAAGTGACGGATATGCAAGAAACATGATCCTTCCTAAGAAACTGGGGCTGGAGGCAACTCCTAAGAATTTAAATGATCTGAAACTTCAGAAAGCAAACGAAGAGAAGGTCGCAAAAGAAGTATATGAAGCAGCACAGGCATTTGCAAAGGATCTCGAGACAAAAGAAATCATCCTTACACTGAAAACAGGAGAAGGCGGAAGAACCTTTGGTTCCGTTTCTTCCAAAGAAATCTCTGAAGCAGCAAAGAAACAGTTGAATCTTGACATTGATAAAAAGAAACTGCAGCTTCCTGAGCCAATCCGTACACTTGGTGTTACCCAGGTGCCTGTCAGATTACATCCTAAGGTAACAGGAACTCTTAAAGTATGGGTAAAAGAAGCATAAGTCTTCCGGAGGGATAAAGAATGGAAGAAGCGCTGATTAAAAGAATACTCCCCCACAGTATAGAGGCAGAGCAGTCTGTAATCGGCTCAATGATCCTGGACAGAGATGCAATCCTTGTGGCATCTGAGATACTTACCAGTGATGATTTTTATCAGAAACAATATGGCATCATCTTTGATGCAATGGTGGAATTGTGTAATGAAGGGAAACCGGTAGATCTGGTGACCCTTCAGAATCGTTTAAAGGAGAAAGAACTCCCGCCGGATATCAGCAGTATGGAATATGTAAGAGATCTGATCTCAGCGGTTCCTACTTCTGCAAATGTGAAGTACTACGCAAAGATCGTCAGTGAGAAAGCAGTCCTTCGCAGACTTATCAAGGCAAATGAAGAGATTGCCAACACCTGCTATCTGGAGAAGGAGAATACAGAGATTATTCTGGAAGAAGCAGAAAAAAAACTGTTCAATATTCTCCAGAGACGCAACAATGAAGAATATGTTCCAATCCAGCAGGTAGTTCTGAATGCCATTAATAACATTGAGAAAGCGTCTAAGCTTAAGGGTTCTGTAACAGGTATTCCCACAGGCTTTATGGATCTGGATTATAAAACATCCGGTATGCATCCTTCTGATCTGGTGCTGATCGCAGCCCGTCCTTCCATGGGGAAAACAGCCTTTGTACTGAACATTGCACAGTATATGGCATTCCGAAAGGATGTCACAGTTGCCATATTCAGTCTGGAAATGTCAAAGGAACAGCTGGTGAACCGACTTCTGGCAATGGAATCTCATGTAGATTCCCAGAATATGAGAACAGGTAATCTGAAAGACGAGGACTGGACAAAACTGGTAGAAGGAGCAGATATTATCGGTAAATCTAATCTGATCATTGATGACACGCCGGGTATTTCCATTGCGGAAATGCGCTCCAAATGCAGGAAATATAAGCTGGAACATAATCTCGGGATTATCATGATCGACTATCTGCAGCTGATGAGCGGAAGTGGAAAAAGTGATTCCAGACAGCAGGAAATTTCAGATATTTCCCGTTCTCTGAAAGCTCTTGCCAGAGAGCTGAATGTGCCGGTGATCGCATTGTCTCAGCTCAGCCGTGCGGTGGAACAGCGTCCGGATCACAGACCAATGCTTTCGGATCTTCGAGAATCCGGAGCCATTGAGCAGGATGCTGATGTGGTAATGTTTATCTACAGAGATGACTATTATCATAAGGATACAGAGAAGAAGGACATTGCAGAGATCATCATTGCCAAACAGAGAAACGGTCCCATCGGAACAGTAGAACTGGTATGGCTGCCGAGATATACACAGTTTGTGAATATGAAGAAATAATCTATCTCAGAGGAGTTTGATCTTTGACTTGAATAATATTATAGCAATCCTCTAAAATAATGCATATTAATCCAGCCCATCAGAGTGTGAAATCCTGCTGAATTGTCTTAAATGCATTATTTACGAGGATTGCTATAGAAAAATTTCACAGGGAAACAGTATCAGGGGGAGAATCCGGTACTGTTTCCCTGTTTTTTGTGTCAAAATAAAGTTTTATAGGGAAGTTTGTCAATCGAAACTTCTTGCAATCTCGCTATGGCGTTTTATAATAAATATACATGATATCAGGATTATGACAGCTGTTTTTACAGTGCAGTGGTTCAATGATATCAGGTGATAGATTGAGTTGTTGATATGCATCAGTGGTTTCTGATGAAAAAATGGACTCAAAAGGAGGAGGGGCAGCATGGAGCAGCGGTATACTGTGACTCAGACCGCAGAAATCCTTGGCGTGAGGGCATCGGTCCTCCGGTACTGGGAGGAAGAACTGGAACTGAGGATATGCAGGAATGAGCAGGGACATCGTTACTATACAGGAAATGATATTACGCTTCTGGCTAATATAAAGGAACTAAAGAAAAGAGGACTTGCCCTGAGAGCGATCAAAGAACTGGTTCCAAGAATTTCAAGGACTGCACCCGGGACTACTGCGAGCAAAGTGAAGCTTCTTGAAGATGAACAGCCTGAGAGGGAAAAAATACTTGAATTTCAGAAAATCATGGAACGTCTGATCGCTCAGGAGCTACATATGAAAAAAGAGGGAGAAGACCAGTGCCGGGATCTGGATGAAACGATCCGTAACAGACAGCTTGCGAGAAAAGAGGCTGCTGCAGCACTGGAAAAAAGAAGCAGGAGGATCAGAAGAAAACATTTGTAAAAGTTATCCATAAAGAAAACAGCTTCGTCTCTGCGGTAAACAGAGATGAAGCTGTTTTGAAATCATGAATTATTCTGCTGGATGAATAGCCTCTGTTGGACATGCATCTGCACATGTTCCGCAGTCTAAGCATGCATCAGCGTCGATTACATAATGCTCATCTCCCTGAGAGATAGCTTCTGCAGGACATTCGCTTTCGCATGTTCCACAGCTTACACATTCGTCTGAAATTACATATGCCATAATTAGAATCCTCCTTATCGTAATAACGTTTTAGGCCCCTTTCGGGGTTCTGCATACATTTTAATATATCTTTGTCTGAATTACAAGTATAAAATCAGATACATTATAAAATAATATTAAGTTAGCATTTGCTTACTTTACCTGCAGATTACAAATAGCTGACGGGCATGTGAATGTCTGTCCGAGCAGAGAAATTATCCTGCCAAAATACAGGCATTTGTATGATGGAAAATAGTCTGTTAATATACAAAAAAAATAAGAGTATCAAAAAGAAAGTGCGTTTTTGCTGAATTTATTGACAATTCAGACATAAACGGTTATAGTAAAGATACTTGCAAGGAGGCATAACACAGAAAGTTGTGCCTCTTTTGTTCCGTAGCAGGAATCAGAAAACAAATAGAAAGAATGGAGGAATGAAGAATGAAGAAAGCATTGGCAATTGGACTTGCAGCAGTAATGGCGGTTTCCATGAGTGCACCGGTATTTGCAGAAGATGAAGGTAAAGGGATTGCAAAAGAGGACCTGAAAGTAGGAGTGATCTATATCGGTGATGAGAATGAAGGTTACACGGCTGCTCATATGAAAGGAATTGATGAGATGGAAGAGAAGCTTGGTCTTGACGATTCTCAGATTATTGAGAAAACTCTCATCGGTGAAGATGAAGGATGCTATGATGCGGCAGCAGACCTTGCAGATCAGGGATGTCAGATCATCTTTGCAAACAGCTTTGGACATGAGACTTATATACTGGAAGCAGCAGGGGAATATCCGGAGGTTCAGTTCTGTCATGCAACAGGAACACAGGCTGCATCCAGCGGACTTTCCAATATGCATAACTATTTTACAAATATTTATGAAGCACGTTACGTGTCAGGTGTAGTTGCAGGTCTGAAACTGAATGAAATGATCGAGGACGGCACAGTAAAAGAAGACGCATGCAAGATGGGTTATGTAGGTGCATTCCCATACGCAGAGGTTATCTCCGGTTATACAGCTTTCTATCTTGGCGCGAAGAGCGTATGCCCGTCTGTAACAATGGAAGTAAAATATACAAACAGCTGGGCAAGCTTTGACCTTGAGAAAGAGTGCGCAGATGCTCTGATCTCTGACGGCTGTGTACTGATCAGCCAGCATGCAGATACAACAGGTGCTCCTACAGCATGCGAAGCAGCAGGAGTTCCGTGTGTAGGTTATAATATTGATATGACATCTGTTGCTCCGAACACAGCACTTACTTCTGCATCTATGGACTGGGGTGTATATTATACATACGCAGTACAGTGTATGCTTGACGGCACAGCAATTGATACTGACTGGTGTAAAGGATTTGCGGAAGGTGCAGATAAGATCACAGCTCTCAATGACAAAACTGTAGCAGAGGGTACAGAAGAAAAGGTCAAAGAAGTGGAAGATGCGCTCATTGATGGTTCCCTTCATGTATTTGATACATCTGCATTTACAGTAGACGGCAAGGAACTTGATACTTATAAGAAGGGTGATACAGAGTACATTTCTGACGGATACTTCCATGAATCTGAATATGGTTCCGCACCTGCATTTGATATTGCGATTGATGGAATTACATCTATTACAGAATAAGAAAATTGCTGGAGCTGCAAAGCGCGGAGCAATTTACGACAGCAGGGCTGCCCGGGCGGCAGCTCTGCTGTTTTCATATCGTACGTGCAAAAGAAGTCTTGAAGTCTTCTGACAGAAGGTTTCTTTTGCTGTATTATGGAGTATACAGGAGAGCAATTCCATAATTCAGAAGTAGGATTAAATGATATCGGCAGTCAAAGAGACAGGACTTTTACTGTAGATTGGATATCATTAGATAAAAGGAGGAAACGATAGTGGGAGAAAACTATGCACTTGAACTTAGAGATATTTCCAAGAGTTTTGGTTCGGTCCAGGCGAATGATCATGTAGATCTCACACTGAGAAAATCGGAGATTCTTGCAATTCTGGGGGAAAACGGAAGCGGAAAGACAACTCTGATGAATATGATCTATGGAATTTATTATCCGGATGAAGGACATATTTTTGTAAATGGAAAAGAAGTAACAATCCGTTCACCGAAAGATTCCTATGAACTGGGAATCGGTATGGTACATCAGCATTTTAAACTGGTAGATGTACTGACAGCAGCAGAGAATATTGTTCTGGGACTTCCGGGAAAGGGAAAGCTGGACATGAAGAGAATCACAGAGGATATTCAGAAGCTGGCAGATAAATATGGCTTTGAATTGGATCTGTCACAGAAGATCTACGAAATGTCCGTTTCCCAGAAGCAGACAGTTGAGATCATAAAGATGCTCTACCGCGGTGCAAGGATTCTGATCCTGGATGAGCCGACCGCAGTTCTGACACCACAGGAGTCTGACCGGTTATTCGATATTTTGAGAAATATGAGAAAAGATGGATGTTCCATTATGATCATCACGCACAAACTCCAGGAAGTTCTGGCGTTATCAGACCGTGTGGCAATCCTCAGAAAAGGAAAGTATATTGATACAGTGGAAACAGCTCAGGCAAATGCACAGAGTCTGTCAGAGATGATGGTAGGCGGCAGAGTAGATCTCAATATCGACCGTCCTGAACCGGAGAATGTAAGGAAACGATTAGTAGTCAAAGGTCTGAACTGTAAAAACAAAGAAGAGGTAAAAACTCTGGATGATGTTGATCTGACAGTAAATGCAGGAGAGATTCTGGGTATTGCCGGAATTTCCGGAAGCGGCCAGAAAGAATTTCTGGAGGCAATTGCAGGACTCCAGGCAATAGAGAGCGGTTCGATCACCCTGCTTGATGACAATGGAAAAGGAACTGAGCTTGCAGGAATGGATTCTATCTCCATTAATAAAGCAGGAATCAGCCTTGCTTTTGTTCCGGAAGACCGTATTGGTATGGGGCTTGTGGGCGATATGGATATGACTGATAATATGATGCTCAGAAGCTATCGCAATGGCAAAAGTCCATTCCTGGATCGAAAAGGTCCAAAGGCATTGGCATTAAAAATCAAAGAACAGCTTGAAGTCATGACTCCAAGTATTTCTGCACCTGTCCGTCAGATGTCAGGAGGAAATGTGCAGAAGGTTCTGGTAGGAAGAGAAATTGCCCAGAATCCGAAAGTGCTTCTGGTAGCTTTCCCGACTCGAGGGGTGGATGTCAATACTTCCCATGTGATCTACCGCCTTCTGAATGAACAGAAGAAAAAAGGGGTTGCAGTAGTCTGTGTTATTGAGGATCTTGATGTAGTTCTTGAACTGTGTGACAGGATTGCAGTGTTCTGCGGAGGTAAAATCAGCGGAATTGAGGATGGAAGAACTGCAACGAAAGAAGGAATCGGGATTCTTATGACGAAGCATGAAAAAGGAGGGACACAGGCATGAAGAAAGAACCTTTCTTACAGGTAAGTAAAAGAAGAAACAAAGCCAGATGGCAGGAACGTCTTCTGATCCGTTTCATTGCATTGATCCTTGCACTGATCGTGTGCGGAGCGGTGATCGTTGCCCTGGTAAAGATGAATCCGGTGGATGTCTATAAGGCAATCTGGGATGGAGCAATGGGTTCGGATCGCCGTCTGTGGCAGACCATACGAGATACAATGGTACTGCTGTGTATTTCCATTGGTCTGGCACCTGCATTTAAAATGAAATTCTGGAACATCGGTGCAGAAGGTCAGATCCTGATCGGTGGTGCCTGCTCTGCTGCCGCCATGATCTATGCAGGAGATAAAATGCCTGCAGGGTTACTCCTGATCGTAATGTTTGTGGCAAGTGCACTTGGCGGAATGATCTGGGGAATGATCCCGGCTGTATTTAAAGCAAACTGGAATACAAATGAGACACTGTTTACTCTGATGTTGAATTATGTTGCCATGCAGGTAGTAACTTATTGTATTGTATTCTGGGAAAATCCGAAAGGTTCCAATACAGTCGGTATCATCAATCAGGCTACAAAAGGCGGATGGCTTCCGGAATTGTTCGGACAGAAATATGGCTGGAATGTAGTCATTGTCCTGATTCTGACAGTGGGAATGTTTATTTATCTGAAATACTGTAAGCAGGGCTATGAGATCGCAGTAGTAGGTGAGAGCGAGAATACTGCCAGATATGCCGGTATCCAGGTGAAAAAGGTTATTATCCGTACAATGGCAATCTCCGGTGCAATCTGTGGTATCGCAGGTTTTGTTATTGTCAGCGGAGCCAGCCATACGATTTCCACTGCAACAGCAGGCGGTCGTGGATTTACTGCGATCATTGTCGCATGGCTTTCCAAGTTTAATACATTTATTATGGTTGCAGTTTCCTTTGGCATCGTATTTATGAACCAGGGTGCCGTACAGATCGCAACACAGTATGGACTGAATGAGAATGCTTCCAATGTTCTTCTGGGAATCATTCTGTTTTTCCTGATCGGTGCAGAATTCTTTATCAACTACAGAGTAAAGCGTGCAAAGAAATAGGAGGTAGCGGCAATGAGTGTACTGATAGTTTTTATTCAAAAAGCAATTGTCCAGGGCATCTGTATTCTGTATGGGGCGCTTGGTGAGATTATGACAGAGAAATCCGGTAATCTGAATCTTGGTATTCCGGGAATTATGTATATGGGCGGCATTTCAGGTCTTATGGGAGCTTTCCTCTATGAGAAGGATAATCCTGATCCCAATGCACTTGTGGGTGTACTGATATCGTTTTTGTGTGCGTTTGCATGTGCTGCAATCGGTGGTCTGATCTACAGTATCCTGACTATCACACTTCGTGTAAATCAGAATGTAACAGGTCTTGCACTTACCATTTTTGGTACAGGTTTTGGTAACTTCTTTGGCGGTTCTATTTCCAAGCTTGCAGGCGGTGTAGGACAGATTTCCGTAAAAGTAACAGGAAGTGCCTATACGGCAAAAATCCCGGGATTGTCTAAGATTCCGGTTATCGGAGGTATTTTATTTAATTATGGTTTCCTTACATATCTCTGTATTATTATAGCAGTCCTGTTATCGTTTTTTCTGTTCAAGACAAGAGCGGGATTGAATCTCAGGGCAATCGGTGAAAATCCGGGAACTGCAGATGCAGCAGGTATCAATGTTATCAAATATAAATATCTGTCAACCTGTATCGGTGCAGGTCTGGCAGGTCTGGGCGGACTCTATTTCGTAATGGAATATTCAGGAGGAACCTGGACAGACAATGGTTTTGGAGATCGTGGCTGGCTTGCTGTTGCACTGGTAATCTTTGCATTATGGAAACCACTGAATGCAATCTGGGGAGCATTCCTGTTCGGAGCTCTTTATATTCTGTATCTTTATATCCCGGGACTTGGACGAAGCATGCAGGAAGTATTTAAAGCACTGCCTTATGTGGTAACGATTATCGTACTGGTATTCACAAGCTTCCGAAAGAAAAAGGAACACCAGCCGCCTGCTGCGCTGGGACTTCCGTATTTTAGGGAGGAACGATAAAATTAAAAGTTTGCAGTTGATTCCAGAGTAAAATAGTATTATAATATCAGAAGCTATAAAAGCTGAGTAGTATGAAGAAAAATTAAGGAGGAAATATACAATGGCTAAAGTATCAAAAGACATGCTGATCGGTCAGCTTCTTCAGATTGATGCAAATATCGCACCGATTCTTATGAGAGCAGGAATGCATTGCCTTGGATGCCCATCTTCCCAGATGGAATCTCTCGAAGAAGCAGCTATGGTTCATGGACTGGATGTTGATGTACTGGTTAACCAGATCAATGATTTTCTTGGAGAATAATCTTTCTGAAAGGTAATCATATGACGGACTATGACAATTGTTGAATTGTCATAGTCTGACATGTAAAAAGGATGTTCTGAATAAGTTCAGGACATCCTTTTTTGAGAAATCTGTAATTTACTATGGTATAAGAAAAGAGCTTTCAGATGAAAACTGAATGCTCTTTTAATTATGAAAATTATTACAGTTGAATCAGCTGCTGAAGGGCAGAATCGGAAATCAGTTCTCCATGTTCTGTCAGATAAGCTTCTCCTGAAAGAGAGAAAGCCTTTCCCTGTCCATATTCCGTAAGAATATTACATACCCTGTTAAAATCCTCCGGAGAAAGTGATGACTGGTGAAGTACCAGTTTGTAAAGCTCATCGGCCGGATCTTTGTACAGGGTGTTTGTACCGGTAAAATAGCCGTTCAGTCCATGGGCGGCCGCAATCACATCGTCCAGTGTGTCGAACTCATAGAGACGGATAAGATTTACATCAGGAACCTGAGTATCGTCATTTTCCTTTGCTCCGGTATTCTGAGCAGATTTGCCATCTTTTGTCTGAGTACTCTTCATCTTTGCTTCGTAAAGCTTCTGGAAGATATCAATAATATTGTCTGCACCGTCAAGCTGAAGAGTATCTGTCTTATCATTCCCTCTGAATGGAGCAAATTTGGAGAAACGGGTATCCAGTTCTTCAGGATCCTCTACTTTGGTAATGATCAGGATGATGCTCTCGGTACTCACCGGGATGGCCTCGATCATTAATGGAATATTATCTGCCTCAAAACCAAACTGTATCTGTGCCTGCTGCATCATATCGCGGAAAAGTTTCTTGGCTTTCTCAGTGCCGTAAGCCAGTTCACTGATACGGATCTGATGGTTCTCCAGGTCTTCTCTTGTCAGTGTGCAGCGTATCTGGTTGTCGTTGATCTTTTCTATCTTCATGTTGTCACATCCTATTCTGAATAACATTGAATTATCTGGCAGCTTCATAATTGCCTGTGAAAATCCATTAAAAGTGTTTCTGATAATGAAAATTTAACTTTTGAAAGCTGCGGACAATTACGGATAAATTAAAAGTTACTATTGTTTTTTTGAACAGCAATTTTAAAGGATTGCCATAGATGCGCTGTCTTTGGAAAATTGCTGTAAGTAACTTCAAAAATTCTATTGTCTGACTGTGAATTTATAAAATTTTATACACTATATTATATAACACAGAACTGCAAAATGTAAAGATAAGTAATCAACCAAAATATTAAATTTTTAGAAACAAAACAGAAAAAAATACATAAATGAAGAAAAACACTTGCATCTATTTACCAGATGGATATAATGAAAACAGAAGAAGCAGTAAACCTGCGGTTCACATAAGCGAAGATCTGAAACATTAACCAAAGTGATCTTTTATTTCTAAACTTCATTGCCGTTTTTCATGCAGCGTTCCTGCTGTGGCAATGTACAGGTAAAATTTCCATGATGATAAGAAGATGATAAGAAGTTGAAACGTTACTGTTCACTCCGTTCACAGTAACGATAAAACAGGTGCAGGGATATTGTTTTTTCAACAGCCGATAAGGTGCTTTCTAAAAAATCTTATGAAAGAAGGGAGGTAAGCTTACGGAAAATATATCACGGGCAACCAAAAAGAGCATGCGTAAACCACTGGAAAAAGAATTGAAGAGTTATCGTGAACAGGGAATTTCTCTGTATCTGAATGGTATACTCAGTAATCCGAAAACAATTGCAAAAGCCTGTCAGATTGCAGAAGGTGGTGGATACATGCGTGATTACGTTGAAGATGAAAAAGGACGGATCGCTCGTGTGGATTTTGATTTCGTCAAAGAAAAATAACAAAAGAGAAAGCTGCCCGAACAGATTCTGAATCAGTCCCCCCCGATGTTCATAATGCCTTCGGGCAGCATAAGAATATAATTACGCATATCTTAAAAATTTGTGAAAAATACGATTTTGCAATACAATTGTAATATTTTATGGTATACTTAAGCCAGTATCATCAAGTTACCGATACAGTTGATAATACTGGTACATCATACTCAAAATAACTATATGAAATACCTTTCTGTGAGCTGATGTATCAATAGCGATCGTGTTACTGTCTGCTTTGTTTCCGGTAACACAATATTTACTGAAAGGAAAAATACTATGAATAAAAAGTATAAACCAGTTATCGCAGTTGCCGTTTTGGTCATTCTTGTTGCGATTCTTGGAATTGTCACTCATGTAGTAATGAAGTACATACCATCTTCTGAGAAAATGGATCTGAATGAATATTATGGAGAAATGGCAGATGGGGAGATTGCTCTGGTCATTGGAACTGAGAAACTGGAAGAACGTGGTCTGGTGGACGGAGACAGAGTCTATTTACCACTGGATGTGGTGAATACTTATCTGAACCAGAGATATTACTGGGATTCTGCCAATCAGCAGATACTTTATGCAACACCTTCGGAGCTGACTTCTGCGAGTGCATCATCTGAGGCAGGAGATAAGGTATGGGTGAAAGATGACAAAGTGTATCTGAATCTTACTTATGTGCAGGAATTTACAGATCTTGATGCATACATCACAAAAGATCCATACAGGATTGCCATACAGTATAAATTCAAAAATGTAAAAACAGTCACAGTTAAGAAGAATACAAGCATACGTTACCGCGGTGGAATCAAATCGGCTATTCTTACTTCTGTAAAGAAAGGCACAAAGCTTCGTCTTATCGAAGAATTGGAGGACTGGGATCAGGTAGCTACGGATGATGGATATATTGGTTATATAGATAAGAAGAAAGTGGGAGAAGCAGAGAAGACAAAATTTGAACGAAGCTTTAAGAAAGAAGAGTACTCCTATCTTACTATGGACAGCAAGGTCAATATGGTATGGCATCAGGTGACATCCACAGATGCCAATGCTTATTTTGCGGATGCGACAGCAAATATGACAGGTGTGAATGTGATCTCGCCTACCTGGTTCTATCTGACAGATACTTCAGGAAACATTGCAAGCATTGCGAGTGCAGATTATGTATCACAGGCTCATGAAAAGGGGCTCCAGGTATGGGGACTGATCGACAACTTTACACAGGAAGTAAGTACAACGGAAACACTTTCCAGCACTGCGGCGAGACAGAATATTATCAGTCAGCTGATCCAGGCAGCCCAAGATGTGGGAATGGATGGCATTAATGTGGATTTTGAATCTCTCAGCGAGGATGTGGGAACTCATTTTCTGGAATTTCTGAGAGAACTTTCCATAGAGTGTCATAAGAATAATCTGGTTCTTTCAGTGGATAACCCGGTTCCTGAGGATTTTACAAGCCATTATGACCGGGCTGAGCAGGGAAGGGTTGTAGATTATGTGATCATCATGGGATATGACGAGCATTATGTAGGATCTGAAGCCGGTTCTGTGGCATCTCTTCCATGGGTGGAACAGGGAATCCAGGATACACTGGATGAGGTTCCGGCTGAACGTGTGATCAATGCCATTCCGTTTTATACCAGACTGTGGAGGACCACAGGGGGAAATGTAACCAGTGAAGCAATCGGTATGGATCAGGCGCAGCAGACAATTGCAGATAATAATGTGGAAACCTACTGGGATAAGACAACCTCCCAGAATTATGGAAAATATGATATAGATAATTCTACCTATCAGATCTGGCTTGAGGATGCTCAGTCAGTTGCAGAGAAAGTGAAGCTGGTATCCAAATATGACCTTGCAGGAGTTTCTGCATGGAAGCTTGGATTTGAAAACAACGGAATCTGGCAGGTAATCTCGGACAATCTGAATAATTAAAAGTTCTGCATCAGCAGGCTATAAAAACATCTTCTGAAACATATATTAATATAGAATTTTATGAAATACTGATTGCATTATTTTATGGAATTGCTATAGCCAGTCTACAGGAACAGTGAATTTTCCCGTAGACTGTAAAAGATGTCTCAGGAGGTGTTTTTAGTTTGAAAAAATATGGACTGGAATTAATGTTAGGGTGTCTGCTTCTTGTCAGTTTTCTCATTCTGTCAAAACAGGCAGCTGAAGTTTCAGAGACTATGAGTTCAACAGAAAATTCAAAAATCATTCTGGTAGATGCAGGACATGGTGGAGCGGATCCGGGAATGATCGGAGTGAACGGACTGGAAGAAAAGGGGATAAATCTTCAGATTGCCGTAAAATTAAAGGATTCTCTGGAAAAACAAGGATTTTCTGTAATCATGACAAGGGAAGAAGATAAGGGCCTTTATGAGGAGGACAGCAGAAATCAGAAAGCACAGGATATGCAGTGCAGGATTGCTATGATAAAGAAATACAGACCTGTGCTGTGCATAAGTGTTCATCAGAACAGCTATCAGGATTCGTCTGTATGCGGTCCCCAGGTGTTTTATTATGAAGATTCTGTCCGGGGAAAGAATCTGGCAGAGTTTATCCAGGAAGAACTGAATCTGGGACTGAAAGTAAAACGCCCTCGTGTGGCAAAAGGTAATAAAACCTATTATCTGTTAAAAAGAAGTGAAAGTGTTTTGAATATTGTAGAGTGTGGTTTTCTTACAAATCCGGAAGAGGCCGGACTTCTCTGCAAAGAAGAATATCAGAATAAAATAGTGGAAGCTATAGTGAAAGGGATTGAACAATATCTGAAGCAACAAAAAATTTAAAATGTTTAATTTATGTGAACTTGCTTTTAATAAGTAGGGATTTTTGCTATACTGATACTTGTTTGATAAAATCCCCCGGGAGGATAGAAGTATCTGCATGGCGGGGAAATGTACAGGGAGAAATTATGCTTGGAATTATTTATCTGCTTCTGGCAGGAATGCTGGGCTGTGAAGTATCGAAAATGCTGACAGGAGAGGGAAGGAGTGTGTCAGGTATTAATCGTATCTGGCTCATACTTCCGGCTTCTTTTGGAGTCGGAACACTTTTACTGACCTGGATGGTATATATTATTTCCTGGTTTTTCAGTGTTGTGGGAAAAGTTGAAAATCCACTTTTGTATGGAAATATTATCGGGATGACAGGTGCAGCAGTTATTATGATACTGCTCAGCGTACAGAAATACAGAAAACAGGGAAGTTACAGGATATGGAATATTGATAAAACACAGGATAAGCGCAGATTAAAAAAGGAAATATTACTCTTTGGTCTGCTGACTGTATTTATTACATATATGATGTTTTATGTATTCTATATAAAAGACGGAATCCTGTATTCCGGCCTGACTGTGTATGGAGATTATGCACCACATACGGCGATGATGCGTTCTTTTTCTGCAGGAAATAATTTTCCCACACAGTATCCTCATTATGGAGGTGCAGATGTAAAGTATCATTTTATGTTTCAGTTTCTCGCAGGAAATCTGGAATATCTTGGAATGCGTATAGACTTTGCCTATAATATCGTAAGTACCTTGTCGCTTGTGGGATTTCTTATGCTGTTATATCAGCTTGCACTTAGGATCACAGGCAAAATGTGCTGCGGTGTACTGGCATTGTTTCTGTTCTTTTTCAGAAGCGGAATGGCTTTTTTCAGATTTGTATGGGAGCATATCCAGGCAGGGAATCTTGTGGAAACCCTGGAAGAAAATACTTCCTTTATCGGATATACTGTCAATGAGAACTGGGGATTGTGGAACTTTAATGTTTATCTTAATCAGAGGCATCTGGCATTTGGACTTCTGATGGTGACTTTGGCACTATATCTGTTTATGGACTGGCTGGAAGCCGGGACGGCACATGAAGAGAAGGGAATACTCTGGATAAAAAACAGAATCTTTTCGAAGGAAGGATGGAAAAGCAGAAATCTGGATCAGGCACTGCTTATGGGAATGTTTCTGGGTCTGTGTGCGTTCTGGAATGGGGCAGCAGTGATCGGCGGTCTGCTGATTTTGTGCGGCTTTGCGATTTTCTCGGATGGAAAAGTGGATTACGCTGTCATGGCGGGGGTATCCATCTTCTTTTCCTGGCTTCAGTCAAAGATTTTTATTGTTGGAAGTGCTATGAGTCCTCAGATTTATCTGGGATTTCTGGCAGAGGATAAGACTGTCCCGGGAGTTGTGAAATATCTGTTCTGGATGAGCGGAGTTTTTTTCCTTGGGCTGGTACTAATGGTATGGTTTATGAGAAGACGGGAGAGAGCAATCCTTGTGAGTTTCCTGTTTCCGGTGATTTTTGCTTTTGTGCTTCTGATGACACCGGATATTAATGTAAACCATAAATATATCATGATATCATATGCGTTTCTGACGATTTTCTGGGCATGGGCAGTATGCAGTCTTTGGAAAGGGAGAAATGGGCAATCCGGGATACAGAAAACTATGGGAAAGATACTGGCAATAGTATTGGTGATATCTCTGAGTGTGACCGGGATTTATGACTTTGTGGTGATCATAAAGGGAAATGGTCCGGGCAGATGTGTGACTGTAAATATGAACAGCGAGCTGACCCAATGGCTGGAGGAGAATCTGGAGAAAAACGATCTTTTACTTACTCCTGAGTACAGCATGAATGAAGTGACGATGTCCGGAGCTATGCTTTACTGTGGATGGCCATATTACGCATGGTCTGCAGGCTATGATACGAATTACAGGGCTGCACAGGCTGTAACGATATACACCACATCTGACAGTGAAACATTGAAAAAAACAGTACAACAGGAAAAAATAACATATATCCTGTTTGAAGAAGGTTCGGAATTTGAACAGCAGGAATGTCGTGAGGAGACAATTGCTGCGGCATATGAAAAGGTTTATGAGACTCAGGATGGACGGATACGGATCTATAAAACAACAGAATAATCCTCAAATGCATTATTACGGGGATTACTCCGGATTTATGATTATGAGCCGGGTGATCACAGATTTACAGAGATAAGAGAGAATGTGTAAGATTATAGTAACCACAATAATTTTATAAATGATTAAGGAGGACGTACGGATGAAGAAATGGGCACCGAGAGTGCTTCTTGCAGCAGCTCTTGCAGGGCTGTCTGCATTTCTGTTAAAGGGAGATGTATGGACATTCTGGACCTGGTGGCTGTTGGCATTTCTGATGGGAATGGTTGCCATGCCTGTGACAGGGAGACTGTTTGCCGGATTTGAGGA
>NZ_JBWJVP010000194.1:0-46613 GCF_056339915.1 Blautia sp. ZXY-1-B12
AAGGTACAGTAAAAACCAGCTATCATCTAGCTGGTTTTTTTGTGTGCAAAAATCTATAGAAAGGAATGTCTGAAACTTCTGACCATGTACATAGAAAATTATAGAAAGTGGGATTAAAAATATATTGTCTTGCAGGAAAATGGGTTTTAAAATTATAAGCAAAATTTATAGAATCTATTAATCCTCTAAAATAATACATCTTAATCCAGCCCATCAGAGTGTGAAATCATGCTGAACTATCTTAAATGCATTATTTACGAGGACTGCTATAATAGAAACATATATGGGAGGGTTTTTCATGAAGATTTATGTAAATGTAAATGCTGGTCATGATGGTAATGGTACAGAACAGATGCCGTTTCGTCATATTAATGATGCAGCAAAAATTGCACAGCCGGGGGATGAAGTTTGGGTAGCTCCTGGAGTTTATCGGGAATATGTAGATCCTGTTCATGCGGGTAGAGAGGATGCCAGAATTACTTACAGGAGTGTAGAGCCTCTTGGGGCAGTTATTACCGGAGCAGAACGAATTCAGTCATGGGTTCCTTATAAGGAAAACGTATGGGTATGCCGTGTTGCGAACAGTCTTTTTGGCAACTATAATCCATATACAACTATGGTATATGGAGACTGGTATTTTGCTAAAGCTGACAAACATACAGGATGTGTATATCTTAATAACCGAGCACTTTATGAGGCTGGAAGTGTAGAGGAATGTATTAAAGCCGAGGTTTATGAGTGTAGTTGGGTTCCGGAGGAATCTACTTATAAATGGTACACAGAACAGGATCAGGAAAAAGATGAGACAGTAATTTATGCGAATTTTCATGGAGCAGATCCAAATGAGGAAAATGTAGAAATTAATGTACGCCGTGAATGCTTTATGCCATCAAAAACAGGTGTTGGATATATCACAGTCAGTGGTTTCGTAGTTACAAAAGCAGCAACTACCTGGGCACCGCCTGCAGCTTATCAGGATGGCATGATCGGGCCTCACTGGAGTAAAGGATGGATCATTGAGGATTGCGAAATTTCTAACAGCAAATGTGCAGGAATTTCTCTTGGAAAATATTATGATCCGGAAAATGATCATTATTTTACTAATAAATATGTTAAGAGTCCAACTCAAATGGAAAGAGACGCGGTATGCCGTGGACAGTATCATGGCTGGCTTAAGGAAAAAGTAGGAAGTCATATTATCCGCCGAAACAATATCCACCACTGTGAGCAGGGTGGTATTATCGGGCGTATGGGTGGTGTATTCAGTATTATTGAGGATAATCATATTCACCATATCAACAATATGATGGAATTGGGCGGAGCAGAAATTGCCGGAATTAAAATGCATGCTGCAATTGATGTTATTATGAGAAGAAATCATATTCATCATTGTACTATGGGAATCTGGTGTGATTGGGAAGCTCAGGGTACACGACTTTCTCAGAACCTGCTCCATGACAATCAGCGTCCGGCATTTGCTAAACAGTTGAAAGGTGGTATGATGTGCCAGGATATTTTTGTTGAAGTAGGTCATGGTCCTACTCTTATTGATAACAATATCCTTTTATCAGATGCCAGCCTGCGTTTTGCTACTCAGGGTGTTGCTATGGTACATAATCTGATCTGCGGTGCTTTAACTTGTGTAGGCGAAGGAACCAGTTGGCGTTATACACCATATCATATGCCTCATCGTACAGAGGTTATGGGATTTATGACTATACTTCATGGAGATGATCGTTTCTATAATAATATTTTCGTCCAGAAATGGCCTTCAGAAGATTTTATTACAATGCATGATTCTGATGATGGATTTGATTCTGAAAACAGAAAAGTCGGAACCTGGATGTTTGATGAGTATCCAACGTATGATGAATGGATTTCACAGTTTGATTTTACAAAACCTGCAGACATGAAGAAACTGGAATCAGTTCATTTTGATCATTTACCGGTATGGAGTGAAGGAAATGTTTATCTTAATGGTGCAAAGGCATGGAAACATGAGAAAAATGGGTTCGTTTCTTCTGAGAATGTGAAGGTAGAATTAACAGAGAAAGACGGAAAATATTTCCTGGATACAAATATATATGAGATTCTTGAAGATTTCTCCGGACGTATGATCAATACAGAAGTTTTGGGAAAAGCTTTTGAGCCGGAAGAATTCTTCGAAAATCCGGATGGAACACCGATAACATTTGATACCGATTACTTTGGAGGACACAGAGGTTCCAAGGTAATTCCCGGACCTTTTGCAGAGAAGGAAGACGTTGGGAAAAACGTTAATATATGTACTGCATTTTAAACGAATTAAGTAAGTTATCGGATACAATTGTGAATCTACGCCTGAGTGAGCAGTAATATAATTGTTACTGTTCACACACCACTATTCCGCGAGGTGTTTTGGCATGAATATGCCAAAATCCCGAGACATACAAGCCAAAATTCCATTGCCGCAGGCAATCTGGAATGAATTTTGGCTACGTTACTGTGAACGGAGTGAACAGTAACATATAATTCCAATAACCTTTATTTTCTCTGTCTTATCTTTCTGGCAGATATGGAAAATGTATGCTAAAATAGAAATAGCAAATTTGTATGTAAAATAATAAGGAAAGGTAAGAGGGGGAAATGGAGAAAGAGGAAAAGCGTGCAGATCAGGAGAATGACACGGAAGAACAAAGTACGGAAGCGAAAAGCTTACTGAAAAAAAAGCTTCAATATTATAGTAGTGAGATTCAGCGTGATGTGGGAAATCTTGTAAAATGGCTGATGATCGCGGTACTTGTAGGATGTATTACAGGAGCGGCGAGTACACTGTTTTCTTTTGTGCTGAAGAGTGTGACAAATTGCAGGAAAGAAAATGAATGGATGTTCTATCTGCTTCCGGTGATGGGATTAATTATTGTATACCTGTATGAGAAATTTGGTAAGGATGATGGAGGTACGAATCAGGTGCTTTCTACTGTGAGATCACAGGACGATGTGCCGATTTTATCTGCACCTCTGATTTTCATTTCTACAGCACTTACGCATCTGGCAGGTGGCTCTGCAGGACGTGAAGGTGCGGCAATACAGCTTGGTGGAAGTATTGCCAATCAGCTTGGACGTTGGATTCATCTGGATGAGGAAGACCGACATGTAATTGTTATGTGTGGTATGAGTGCAGCATTCTCTGCATTGTTTGGAACACCGATGGCTGCGGCTGTTTTTGCACTGGAGGTAGTCAGTGTAGGAGTGATGTATTATACAGCTTTGATGCCTTGTATGATTGCTTCCCTGGTTGCATCCGGATTTGCGGCAGGAATGGGAGTTACACCGGAGACTTTTCATGTAGTGGATATTCCGAAGCTGACTATTGAAACGGGTTTGAAAATGGGTGCTATCGCTGTTGGATGTGCAGTGATTAGTATTGTATTCTGTATGGTGCTGAATGGAGTTGCCGGAGCATATGGAAGGTGGTTTAAGAATCCATATGTGCGTGTAGTTGTGGGATCCTGTCTGGTGATTGGAATTACATTACTTCTGGGAACTTCAGATTATATGGGCGCAGGTGCAGAGCTGATTGAGAAGGCAGTGGAGGAAGGACAGGCAAGACCTCTGGACTTCTTCTGGAAACTGGTACTGACTGCATTGACAATGCGTGCAGGATTCCGAGGCGGGGAAATTGTTCCTTCGTTCTGTATAGGAGCTACTTTTGGATGTATGATGGGAAACTGGCTGGGACTTTCCCCGTCTATATGCGCGGCATGTGGAATGGCAGCAGTATTCTGCGGAGTAACGAACTGCCCGATTACATCGATTCTGATCGCATTTGAGATGTTTGGATTTAAGGGCGTTTCCTTTTATCTGATTGCGGTTTCTATCAGCTATGCGGCTTCGGGATATTATGGATTGTATAAGGATCAGACGATTGTTTATTCTAAGTATAAGGCGAAATATGTGAATAAACGTACGAGATTTTAGCTGAACTGAGAAAGTTTCCTGTTTTAATTGCTATAGACTGATTAAAAATAAGTAAGTCATACGTTTCAAGTCAAGCGGATATTTGCAATTGAAGCAGGGGACTTACTTGATTCGGTTAAAAAATGCAATATGCATAGGGCAGGGCTTTGCCAGTATTAGAAACAGTATAAATTGTTTCTGAGAAGTGACAGGGAATTATTTGATATAAATTTACAGATAAAATACAAAAAGCTGGCACAGATGAATGTGTCAGCTTTTGTATTTAGAAGGATATATGTATTAATAAGCATGCTGTATTTTGTATATTTTTCGTATATTAGCATTCTGGAAAAATCAGGCTGTGATTTTACGTGCATCGCGTTCTGCGGCTACTTCTTCAGGGGTTTTTTCGCGGAGCCTTGCAGCACCATGGTAATCTTTTGTTGGAATCAGCGGGTCATTTGCAAGATGTTCTTTGGCCGCTTTGATTGCTTCTGTGTACTGTGGAAGCCATTGTTCCTGAGCGACCAGCATTTCATCAATCATCTGCCAGATTTCAGGTGGGTTGCATACAGCACCTGTCAGTGGATCCATCATAGCTGCCTGTTTCAGAAGCTGTATATCGCCATGAACTGCAGCTTCAACTGCCAGCTTTTGTACCCAGATTGATTGTGAGCATACTGCTGCGCAGCCAAGTGGAAGGTCACCTACTTTAGGAATGCTGATTCCGTTTCCATCTACATAACAGGGAACTTCAACTACCGATTCCCATGGAAGATTTGTGATGCATCCTTCATTCATAATATTAAAGTGTCCTCTGTAATGACGTCCTGTTTCCAGAGATTCAATAATATAAGAAGCGTGTTCTTTGCTTCGTTCAGAACCATCTAATTTTTTTGCTGGTTCTGCCAGAATCTTCGGGAAATCTGTTTCAAACCAGTTACGTTCTTCTCGTGTAACACGGAGGTATCCACCAGTTTCGCCGTTTATCCAGTTATCAAGATTAATCCAGTCTTTGATTTCATCAGGGCGTTTGCGGTACCAGGCTACATATTCGGAGAGATGTCCATTGGATTCGGTAGAATAGTATCCGAAACGTTTTAACATATCAATGCGGACTTTTTCTTCTTGACTGAATTTAGGATGCGCTTCGAATCCTGCCAGAAGTTTAGGAATCATATCTTCTCCATTATGTTTTACAGAAATGTACCAGGTCTGGTGATTGATTCCGGCACAGATGACATCCAGCTCTTCTCTTGGAATACCAAGAACTTCTGAAATCTGCTGTTCTCCGTGAATTTCGCCATGGCAAAGTCCGATAGTGCGGACTTTTCCATATTTGTTACAGGCCCATGTAGCCATTGCGTTTGGATTGGAATAGTTCAGCATGATTGCTCCAGGTTCGGAAACTTCACGAATGTCTTTACAAAAGTTCAGCATTTCTGCGATAACACGCTGTCCATACATAATTCCACCAGTACATAAGGTATCCCCTACACATTGGTCTATTCCATATTTCAATGGAATCTCTACATCTGTTTCAAATCCTTCAAGCCCACCGATACGCACACAGTTAACAATATAACGTGCATCTTTGAAGGCGTCACGACGATTGGTTGTTGCTTCAATTTTGATTGGAATATTGTTTGCGTCCAGATCTCTCTGACATAATTTTCTTGTCTTTTCAAGATTGTCCGGATTAATGTCAGTGAAGGCAATTTCGATATTGTGAAATTCAGGTACAGATATAATATCTGTAAATAATGTTCTGGCAAATACAAGACTTCCTGCACCAATAAATGCAATTTTAAAACTCATATAAAAATCCCTCCTGTGTTTTTTTACAGTATATAGTCTATTAAGAAGTTTGGTGACAGTTATTATCGGCTGTATAATGAAATGCAAGATATTATCGCATTTAATTTTTGAGTGTGATGTAAAAAAGCAAAAAATGTGTTAGGATTGTTATAGATGCGAGATTGTTCAGGAAATCAATTTATTGGTACACAAGGAGAGTTGGTCATGTATCGAATATTTCAAAAAGAGAAACAGTATTTTAAAGTAACTGCATTTTATGCGTTATCGTTGGTAAAATATCATATGAAATGTCATGCTCATGATAGTTTTGAAATTATGTATGTAACGTCGGGAGAATGCAGGATTTTTTGTCAGAATGAATGGTTACGAATGAAATCCAGTGAGTTTATTTATATTTTGCCCGGAATACAGCATCAACTGGAAATTACAGAGGGGAGGCCGTGTTCTGTATTGAATTTGGAGTTTGCGCTGACCTCAGAAGAAACGGCAGTGGAGGCAGAAATCTTGCTTGAGAAGATTCGGGATTTTCAGAAATGTTTTCAGATGCCACAGGGATATATCGCTGCAAATGATGGAAGAAGTCTTGGATATGCAATAAAAGATTTGCTCTCCTATCTTCAGAAAAGCCAGAATAAGGTGGATGATCAAGAGTTTCTTTTTGGACTTCTGCTTAGTAGAACGATGGTAGAATTAACATATTGTATAAGCTTAAAGAAGAACACACAAGGAGTTATTTATTTGAAAAAAGCTTGTGATTATATAGATAAACATTTTCTGGAAGAAATCAGCATACCAGAAATTGCGGCATATGTGGATATTAACAAATCATATCTTCAGGCATTGTTTACAGACAAGATAGGATGTACGATCAATCATTATATAAACCAGAAAAGATTGGAGCAGGCAGTATTTCTGCTTTGCAATAGTAGTTTTGGAATTACGGATATTGCATTTGCTTCCGGATATAACAGCAGACAGCATTTTTCTTATACTTTTGAAAAATTTTATGGACTTACACCGTCTGCATATAGGGGACTTCATGCACGAAATATGACAACTGACACCAGAAACATCAGATATAGTCTTGAAAATGATAGAAACTTAAAGGGAGAGATTATGTAAATGAGAATAAAAAAAGGTATGTTTTTTATTGTGATTCTTATAGGAAGCTTAATCGGGAGTGCAAATATGAAAGAGGTAAAGGCAGAAGACAGTGACAGTATAGAGGATATAGTTGAACTTTCACTTTTGTATTCTGGTTCAGATGTAACATGGGTGGCAGCGATGGAAACTTTATGCGATGAGTTTATGGCACAGAACCCTGATATTATTATTAACACAGAAAATTCAGGAGAAGCAAACTGTGAAAACGAACTTAAGGTAAAGGAGGCACTGGACGAATTTCCTGATATTTTTGAGCTGGAAAATGTTGATGCGTTTGCTGATGCGGGAAAGTTGGGGGCAATTGATGCAGAGGTAAGTGATATGGTGACCAATGTAATTGTGATTAATAAAAAGAGTTATGGTCTGCCGATATATGCGACCACAAATGGTGTAATTTATAATAAAAATATATTTAAAAAATATGGTCTGGAAATACCGAATTCTTATGAAGAATTTATTCAAATTTGTGATACGTTGAAGGCAGAAGGAATTTGTCCATTGGCGATTGGTGGTAATCAGGAAGAAAATATGACATACTGGCTTAATTATTTCTTCCAGAAAGATATTATGGAAGAGAATCCGGACTGGTTGGAAATGAGAAAAGAGAGAAGCGTGAAATTTACAAGTGCAGAATCCATACATATGTTAGAAGATTTAAAGGAACTTTTTTCAAAAGGATATATTCTGGAAGATTCGGAAAATATGACAGAGAACCAGATTGTAACCAGAATGACGGAAAATCAGTTTGCAATGATATATGCGGGACCCTGGCTTTTTACCAAGATAATAGATGCATATCCAATGTCTACAGAATCGGATAAAACTCCTCTGGGAGAGGAAATTCCAGAAGATCAGGATCCGGTAACTTATCGTCTGGGATGGTTTTTTCTGGGAAATGACAATGGACATCTTACGGCTTTGACGAGAAATAATGCTTACTGGGCATTGTCAGAGACATGTACAGAAGATACCAGAAAAAAAGAGGCTGCACAGAGGTTTCTGAAATTTTTTTACACAAAAGAAAATTACAGAAGTATGATACAGGGAATGTATGGGCTTCCGGTAACGAAGGAGGCGATTATTTATCCGGCACCTTCTGCTCAGCAGAAACTTCTGAAAGATTACAGATATGCAGATAAGAATACAGTGTATCTGGGAATGCAGGGAACAGCATCGTCTTTTCTGACTGATGTCAACAAGATATTAAAAGAACTGTATACAGGAGAATATACGGTAGAAAAGACTGCTGAAGAAATAGATCAGGCATGGGACAGAGAGGCACAGGAGGAGTAATTTTTATGAAAAAACCACAGATCAGATTCAGGAGTTTCTACGCAAAACTGGTAATTATGTTTCTGTTTATGGGTTTGATTCCTTTTTTGCTCATGGGAATGCTGATCTATAATGTATATTCAAATACGATGTATGAAAATATTCTTGGAAATTTTTCTATGACAGATCAGATTATGGCAAAGAATATTTCGGATCTTATAACCGAAATTGCGGATGATACGGAATATATTTATAAGAGTAGTGTTTCTGATTATGATTATTTTTATGAGTTGTTTGAAGATACGGGAATGTCTGAAACAGGGAGGAATGCAATGATTACAAAAATTCTTCGGACAATCCTGTATATGAATGAGGCAATTGATCATGTATTTTTTGTTACTCCGGATGGAAAAATGTATTCTTCTATGAAAGCGCCGGAATTGCTGATCGATGAACAGGAAATGCAGGAATGGTATAAGAGTCATTATCTGATAGGTTCCAGAAATGTACAGATCATGTCCACTCATGAAACAAAATATTATAGAAATTCACAGAAAAATGATTTTACAATTTACAGAAATATTATGAATACAGCTACAATCCGAAAAGCAGGATCAGAAGTTCTGGGGACGTTGTTTATTGATATTTCGGCGGATTATTTAAAAAAGATGCTGACACAGGAAAGTTATGGAACAAACCATGAAATATATGTAGTAGATTCTGCTTCCGGAAAATATATTTATCATTCACAGAAACAGTATGAAGGAATAAATGCTCAAAATGATGGAATTCTCCTGGATGCTATGAAAAATAAGGAAAGTGGATATCTGGAGCAGAAAAATGAATGTCTTGTATATCAGAAGGTTGATGGTACAAATTGGCTTGTTATTGACAGGGTAATACCAGGAACGATTGAAGGTGCCTACAAGATGATAAGAAATACAACAATGCTGTTGATCGTGATTGGAGTAAGTTTATTGGCGCTTGTGTATATGTATTATTCAAAGAAACTAAATAAACCTGTACAGATGCTGAAAGAGACCATGAGCTGTATTGAAAAGGGTGATTTGGATGCAAGAGTACATATTGATTCAAATGATGAGTTTCAGGATATTGGAAATGGAATGAATCAGATGGCTGAAAATCTGAACAAATATGTTCAGAAGGCATACGTTGCGGAAATCAGACAGAGAGATGCAGAACTGGAAGCACTGAAAAGACAGATCCAGCCACACTATTTGTATAATACATTGGATGTCATAAGAATGTCTGCAATCACAAACGATGACATGCTGGTGGCTACTATGATCGACAGTTTGTCCGGGCAGTTAAAATATCTGATCGGGACAACCGGCAATATGGTTATTTTGCAGCAGGAGATCGCATGTATTTCCAATTACTTTAAACTGATTGAAGTGCGGTACGATTCCCGATTCTCTCTGAGTGTGGAAATACCAAAGGAATTATGGAAATGCAGAGTACCGCATCTGATTATTCAGCCGGTTGTTGAGAATGCTGTCAAGCATGGGTTACGTCCGAATAAAGGACCTGGAGAGGTTGTAGTACAGGCGAAACAAAATATGGATTTTCTTGAGATTACAGTTATGGATAATGGCGTGGGAATAAATAAAGAAAGGCTGGAAGAAGTTCAGGCACTATTAAAGAGTGATGCCAGAATAGCAGAAGAGGATATTAAAGGAATGAGCATAGGAGTCAAAAATGTTTCTGACCGTATTAAACATTTGTACGGAAATGAGTACGGACTGGAAATTGATGCATATGAAGGAATGGGCACCATTGTAAAATACTGGCTGCCATTAATCTGGGAGGATGTTTAAGATGTACCGAATTATCATTGCGGATGATGAACCACTAATTATACGTGGTCTGAAAAAGATGATGGAATGGGGAAAGATGGACACGGAGGTTGTCGGGGAGGCTGAAGATGGAGAACAACTTTTGAATCTGCTGGATACTCTGGAACCAGACATTATTATATCGGATATTAGTATGCCGGAAAAGACAGGACTGGATGTTTTAAAAGAAATAAATAAACGTAAGCTGAAAACAAAGGTTATTTTTCTGAGTGGATTTCAAGAGTTTTCCTATGCAAAAGAGGCTGTAACATATGGGGCAGTGGACTATCTTCTAAAGCCTGTTTCTGTAGAAGAACTGGAAAATGCAATCAACAGGGCAAAGGATCAGATTGTTCAGGAACAGCCAGAGGCAGTCTGGAAGATTGAACAGCAAAATGTAGAGAACGTTTTTAAAGAGATTAATAATTTTCCGGTAAAAAGAAAAAAAAGAAAATTGCATGTTTCAAAAGAATTATTGAATGAAGGGAAATATTTTGCAGGTGTCTGCTTTGTGCTGAAAGGTGATCTGGTACAGAGAATTCAGGACAGTAACCGTTTTGAATTAATGAGATTTGCAGTTTTTAAGGAGATTGAAGAATATCTGGAAGAAAACAGGAATGGATTTGTAACCAAAAGAAGTGAAAATAGTAGCACTATCATCCTGGTATTATATTCTACAGACTTGCAGAATGAAACCGAAACAATTATTTCCAGAATCAGAGAAATCGTTTATGGGAAATATGGAGTAGAATTGATAGCAGGAATCGGGGAAATTACAACGCAGGCAGATAAGGTGGAATATCTTTATAAAACTGCTAAATTCTCTGCTGGTATTTACTATTTTACTCAGAAAGAAACGATTTATTATCAAAGCGTAGAAAGAGTATATAATTATTCTTTTGAAGAGTTTGAAAAGAAGTGTAAAGAGCTGACTCAGAAAATATTAGGACATGATGAAAACTGGAAGGATTCTTTTGACGAAAGTCTGAAAATTATAAGGAATCTTCATTATGGAAGCTGTTATGCAGTGGAAAGCAGATGTATTATCTTGGCGATGAATGTATGTCATGATCTGTTGGAATGTAAAGTAATTGATGAGGAAAACAGGAAGAAACTGGAAAGAGAAGTAGAAGCACTGAGAGGACAAAATACATATGAAGACCTGAAGAAAAAATTTAAGAGTATTATGGAACGGTTTGTAAATGAATGTGTATTTTACAAAGGAAACCAGGAGAATGATTCCATTTTTAAAGTAAAAGAATATATTTCGGAACACTTCAGTGAAGATATTACACTGGAAAAAATGGCACAGATGGTTTATATGAATCCTTATTATTTCAGTGCCTTTTTCAAGAAAGAAACAGGTGAGAATTTTAAGGCATATCTGCTGGAAGTCAGAATGAAAAAAGCATTACAGTATCTGATGGAAACAAACATGAAAACCTATGAGCTTGCCAGTCAGGTTGGCTATAAGGATGTGCGTACTTTTACGGACAAATTCAGAGATTTTTATGGATGCAGTCCTGCAAAATATAAGAAGAACAACAGATAATTTTACGTGGGATTTTTAATTGAAAAGAGTGGTATTATTTGGAAGTCCCTCCTAAATTGTTGTAAATATACAAAAGGTATGCTATATACATCGTATGAAATATACCAAATCACTAAAAATAAACAAGGAGGAAAAGGAATGTTTAAGAAAGTAGTATCCGCAATTATGGTTGCAGCAATGGTGGGAACGATGGTAGCACCGGTAAGTGTATCTGCAAAAGACGGAGGAAAAACAATTGAATTATGGACTTGCTGGACAGAGGGCGCTGACACAGAAAAGGCAAGCCAGGAAATGATTCAGAAATGGGAAGAGGAAACAGGAAATACTGTAAACCAGACAAATTTCACCTATGATATGCTTCATGAAAAAATCCTGACAGCTGCAGCAGGTGGAAATGTACCAGATCTGATCTGGGGACTTCCGGAATATGTTGGTGAATTCTACAACATGGGAATCGTAGCTGACCTTACAGACAAATTCAACGAATGGGAAGACAAAGATGCTCTTTCAGATTCTGTTGTAAATGCAATGACAATTGATAACAAAGTTATTGGTATCCCATATGAAATGACAGTTCGAGCATATCTGGTACATGATGACGATCTGAAAACTGCAGGTATCGAAACTCCTGCAACATGGGAAGATTTACTTGCTCAGTCAGATTACTATGATAATAATGGTAAATATCTGACAGAGGTTGCATGCACAGGCGTTCGTGCTTCTCAGGAACTTCTGGTTTATCTTGCACAGTACGGTCTGGAAATCGCATCTGCACAGGATGATGGAAAATACAAAAACACATGGAATGAAAACAAAGATGAACTTGAAAAAGCAACAAAAGTATTCCAGTTCTATCAGGATTTGATTGACAACAAGATTATCGATTCCAGTGCTAAAAACTGGGGATGGGAAGAAACAGATGAAAACTTCGCAACAGGAATCACATCAACATATGTAACTGGTAACTGGCTTGCAGAGAGAGAATCTTCTAACCCGGATACTATGGGTGATGTATCTGTAGCTCCGATTCCATACCCAGCTGATGGACAGCCTGCTACATACATGGAGTGTAAACCAATGTTTATTATGGAAGGCAGCGAGAACAAGGACGAAGCATTTGATCTTGCAACAGCATTCTGCAGCAAAGAATGGCAGGAAGCAGCATTTGCTGACAGATCCCCACGTTCTGATGTATCTACAGATTCCAAATGGAGTAAAGACTTCTCAGCACTGGCTGACACAGGTGTAACATTCCCTCCTGTAACATTAAGCGGAATCAATCAGGCAATGGTAGATTCTATTGCTAAGGTCCTTCAGGAAGGTAAAGCTGCAGAAGAAGCAGCTTCCTGGCTGAGTGACGCCGTAAATGCATCTTTACAGGAAAATGGTGAACTGAGCGAATAAACGTTTTAAAAGAAATGCTGGGATGTGAAAGCATTCCAGCTTTTCTTATCTGAAAATGTTTAGATAGGAGGCTATATATGTCAAAATTACTGAAAAAAACGGACGGAAAACTGACAAGAGATCAGCAGGCAAGAAGATATGCTTTGGTTATGTTACTGCCGGCTCTTATTTTCCTTGCCTGCCTGATTGCATATCCTCTGGGAAAGGTTCTTCATGATGCTTTTTCACACGTACATCTGATCAATAAGAGTATGACAGGTTTTGCCGGTCTGGATAACTTTAAGAAAGTAGTATCAGATGAACACTTTGCACAGGCAATAAGAAACACAATTTTCTGGACAGTATTTTCTGTAGCTGGTGAATATATTATGGGTATGCTTACTGCAGTTTTATTGAATCAGAAATTTAAAGGAAGAGCAATCTTCCGTACTTTAGTATTTATCCCATGGCTGGTTCCGATTATTGTTGCAGGTATGACATGGGACTGGATGTTAAATCCAGACTTTGGTATTATCAATTACCTGCTTCTGAAAGTGGGACTTATTTCTGAAAAGATTAATTTTCTTGGTGATTCCAGATATGCAATGGCAACTGTAATTTTTGTAAATATCTGGAGATCTTTCCCGTATTATACAATTTCATTCCTGTCTGCAATGCAGTCTATTCCAGCAGATTTGAATGAAGCGGCAGCAGTAGATGGTGCTGGAATGTTTACAAGATTTTTCAAAATTACTTTACCACAGTTGAAATCTGTATCGCTTGTAATTGTATTTATTCATATTATCTGGACTGCAATTAACTTCGACTTTATCTGGGTTATGACAGAGGGAGGACCGAACTATGCAACAGAGACACTTCCAATCATGATCTACAGGTATTCAATGAAGACCTTTGATGTTGGCGCTGCGTCTGCATTGTCAACGATGATGTTTACTGCGATGTTTATTATGTTCCTTTTCTATTACAGAAAGAGAATGAAAATCAGTGATGATTTAAGCTAAAAGGAGGAAAAGGAAATATGTTGAATAAAAAAAATCAAACGATTGTAAAAACCGTTTCATATATTCTTCTTATTATAATTGCCATATATTGTGTATTCCCATTTATCTGGATGGTGATTTCAGCATTTAAGCCAAAAGACGAGATTCGTACGGCGATTCCTTCTTTTGTGATTCATGCACCTACGTTGGAGAATTTTAAGAAGGTACTGTTCCAGGCAGGGTTTATAAATTATATTAAGAACAGTTTTATCGTATCTGTAATTGCCTGTGGACTTTCTATGGTAATTGCTGTAATGGCAGGATATGCATTAAGTCGTTACTATAAACAGAAACTTGTAAAGGTTTCCAACTTTGCAATGATGTTGTCTCAGATGATCCCTGGTGTTCTTCTGTTGGTTCCGTTATATATGATCATGCAGAAATTCCATATTCTGGAAACTTACCTTTGTCTGATTCTGGCATATACAACTTTCGTTATACCGCTGTGTACGTTTATGATGAGCAGTTTCTTCGATACTGTACCGATGGCACTGGAAGAGGCGGCTGAGATTGACGGATGTGGAAAAGCACAGACGATTTTCAAGATTATTTTACCATTATCTGTTCCAAGTCTGATTTCTACCGGATTATATGCATTTATTAATGCATGGAACGAGTTTATGTTTGGTTACATCTTTATCTCTACAGATAAATACAGAACACTGACACCGGCGATTATGTTATTCAAAGGTGCAAATACTATTGACTGGGGTGGTCTGATGGCCGGATCTGTTATCGCGGTAATTCCGGTAACTATCATTTTCCTGTTCCTGCAGAAATATTTCCTTGCAGGCTTAATGAGTGGTTCTGTCAAAGGTTGATGCAAATTGAGAATAAGTTTAGAGAAGAAAGTATTGGTGAGACATCATGAAGAGAATTGAAATTAAAGAAAATAATTTAAACATGGTCTATGAGATCACAGATGAGAATGAGATTAAGTTATTACATTTTTCAAACTTACCGTTTGATGAAAATGATATTAATTCCTGTGAAGGAACAGCTTCTTTCAGACCGGTAGAAGTGTTGCTTTCAGGTTTAAACCGTCCGGGTGAACGCCATGGAACAAAGTATACTTATACTGCTCCTGGCTATCGCCTGAAATATAAAGATATGAAAGATTATCGAAACGAGACAGGAAGAAAACTTGAGATACTTATGGAAGATAAACCTACAGGACTGGAAGTATGCAGTAATATTCAGTTCTATGATGGAATCTCTGTGATCAGAAGCTGGACAGAGTTAAAAAATAATGGAGAAGAAGATCTGGGAGTTGAGTATGTATCTTCTTTTGCATTGCTTGGTATTGACAAAGAAGGTCTTTTAAGTACTGATGAAAAACTGGAAGTTCTGATTGCACGCAATGCATGGCAGAAGGAATTAATCTGGAACCGTTTCAGTATGGATCAGCTAGGTATGTCTATTTCACAGCCGGATAAAGTAAGACGTTCTTCTCAGACAATCAGTGTTGGAAATACCGGAAACTGGTCTACTAAGAATTATCTTCCTATGGGATGCCTGAAGAATAAAGAAACAGATTCTATCCTGTTCTGGCAGATTGAGCAGAATGGTTCCTGGTACTGGGAAATCAGTGATCAGGATGGACATATGTATTTGCAGTTATCCGGCCCCACAGAACATCAGTCTCACTGGTGGAAGAATTTGAAACCGGGTGATACTTTTGCAAGTGTTCCGGTAAGTGTCGGTTCTGCATGTGGAGATGTGGAAGAGGCAGCAGGAGAACTTACAAAATATCGTCGTGCTATCAGAAGAAAGAATGAAGATAATGAAAAACTTCCGGTAATCTTTAACGACTATATGAATTGTCTGTGGGGAGACCCTACGACAGAAAAAGAACTTCCGCTGATTGATAAAGCAAAAGAAGCGGGTTGCGAATATTTCTGTGTTGACTGTGGATGGTATTCAGCAGGATTCTGGTGGGATGGTGTTGGAGAATGGCTGCCATCCAAAGAAAGATTTCCGGGCGGCTTAAAAGAAGTGATGGATTATATCCGTTCGAAAGGAATGGTCCCTGGAGTATGGTTGGAACTTGAAGTTATGGGAATCAAATGCCCGAAAGCAGATAAGGTTCCGGATGACTGGTACTTTATGAGACATGGAAAAAAGGTTTATGACAGAAGCCGATATCAGCTTGATTTTCGTAATCCGGAAGTTATTGCTCATGCAACAGAAGTTATCGATCGTCTGGTAAATGAATATGGCGTTGGATATATTAAGATGGATTACAACATTGAACCGGGAATTGGTACAGAACTGAATGCGGACAGCGCAGGTGACGGACTTCTTGGTCATAACCGTGCATACCTGAAATGGCTGGATGGGATTTTTGTAAAATATCCGAATCTGGTTATTGAGAACTGTTCAAGCGGTGGTCTGAGAATGGACTATGCAATGCTTTCACGTTACAGTATTCAGTCTACCAGTGACCAGGAAGACTATATAAGATATGCTACAATCGCAGCAAATTCTCCAATGGCATTAACGCCTGAGCAGGCTGCTATCTGGTCTTATCCACTGACTGAAGGTGACAAGGAAGAAGTAATTTTCAATATGGTTAATGCAATTTTACTTCGAATTCATCAGAGTGGTCATCTGGTAAACCTGAGTCCAGAAAGATTTGATCTTGTAAAAGAGGCGATCTCATATTATAAAACAATCCGTGTAGATATCAAGAATGCAGTACCGTTCTGGCCATTAGGTCTTTCTAAATATCGCGATCCGTGGGTGAGCATGGGATTGAATGCAGGTAAGAAAGATTATGTGGCTGTATGGAGAAGAAACAGTCAGACTGCTTTTGCAACAATTCCTGTTGAGCACAGAAAAGGTCAGGATTTGAAAGTGGTATGTGGTTATCCGAAAGCAGAACCATGTAATTATAAGTGGAATAAAGAGGCTGGAGAGTTAACCGTAGAATTTCCAAATCCGGTTAGTGCTAGACTGTTTTGTCTGGAGGAGGTATAGAAAATATCAGAGGATTTGTATGAAAAATAAATATAAAATGTTCATAAAGTGATGGCATTAAGAATAGAAGCAGGAGTGATTTATTGACGGATGCAATAAATCCCCTGCTTTTTCGTTGCAGAGAAGGAGAATAAATGTTAAAGTAAATAATACGGCATAAAGAAACGGCATAATAAAAGTTATTCCTACAAGTGTGTTATTATTTATCAGGGATAGAAATTGTGTCAAATATGTAAAGAGAGGAAGGAGTTTATTTGGGAAAAAGTAACCAAAGTACGCAGGAAATAAATTCGCAGGCACAGAATCCGCTGGGTACAGCACCTGTGGGTGGACTGATCGCTAAGTTTGCGATTCCTGCGATCATCAGTATGCTGGTCAGTGCGATGTATAATATCGTGGACCAGATTTTTATTGGACAGGGTGTAGGTATGCTGGGAAATGCGGCAACGAATGTGGCGTTTCCGGTTACGACAATTGCGACGGCATTGGCATTGCTTCTGGGAATCGGCGGTGCGTCGAATTATAACCTGGAGATGGGAGCAGGGCAGGAAAAGAAAGCAAGTGGAATTGCAGGAACTGCATTATCATCATTGGTAATCAGCGGTTTGATTCTTGCAGTAATTGCGCTGGTGTTTCTGAAACCTTTGCTGACTTTGTTTGGAGCGACTACAGATGTGATGCCTTATGCAGTTGATTATACAGGAATCACGGCACTCGGACTTCCATTTTATATTCTGTCTGTTGGTGGAAACCATGTGGTCAGAGCTGATAGAAGTCCGACTTATTCTATGACTTGCATTATGATTGGAGCAATCATTAATACGATTCTTGATCCTGTGTTTATTTTCGTATTTGGATGGGGAATTAAGGGGGCTGCATGGGCTACTGTGATTGGTCAGGTTGTTTCTGGAGTTCTGGTTATTGTGTATTTCTGGAAATTCCGAAATATGTATCTGACAGGAGCTATGCTGAAACCGAAGATGCCATATCTGAAGGCAATTATTTCGTTAGGTCTTGCGTCCTGCATTAACCAGATTGCGATGGCAATCGTGCAGATTGTGCTGAATAATATTCTTCGTCATTATGGTGCAGATTCAGTTTATGGAAGTGACATTCCGATTGCATGTGTTGGTGTTATTTCTAAAGTTAATCAGATGTTTATGGCAATCTGTATTGGTATTTTTCAGGGCAGTCAGCCAATCTGGGGATTTAACTACGGAGCAAAGAAATATGACAGAGTAAGACAGGCATACCGTTATTCTGTAACTGCCTGTACAGTAATTGCAACGATATTCTTTTTCTGTTTCCAGATATTTCCACACCAGATCGTGGGTATCTTCGGAACAGGAAGTGAGCTGTATTTTCAGTTTGCAGAACGTTATCTGAAAATATTTATGTTTATGACCTTTGCAAACGGTATCCAGCCGGTATCTTCCGGTTTCTTTACTTCTATCGGTATGGCGAAGCTGGGTATTGTAATGTCTCTGACACGACAGGTGATTTTTCTTCTGCCATTGATCATTATCTTCCCGTTGTTTATGGGAATTGATGGAGTGATGTATGCAGGACCGATCGCAGATGCAGCGGCATTTGCGCTGGCGATTGTGTTTGCGAGACGAGAACTGGGAAAAATGCGCAGTGCGGAAATAGTATAAAAAAGTTCCCGCAGATGATATGGAAGAAATTTGTCCATATTGTCTGACGGGAACTTTTTTATAAAAGATTGTAAAACTGATCGAACAGCTCTGTCTGGAAGCTTCCGGGTCCGGAGCTGTTTTTCTCTGCTCTTTCTCCTGCTGTGCCAAATTCTCTGGCTGCTGAGACGGCAGCTGTAAATGAGTCTGTAACTGCCAGATAGGTGGCACAGATCATTCCAAGCATACATCCGGTTCCTGTGATCTGTGACATGGCAGGAGTACCGTTTGTGATAAATTCACACTTGTTGGCGGAGACGATCATATCTTCCTTGCCTGTGATAAGAAGTGTGGTATTCCACTGGGAAGCCTTTTCCTGGAACAGTTCTTTCAGATGGGAACGATTGGCATCTGTAAGCACATCCTGTACGCCTGCGTCAATTCCGATTGCATGTGCGGTCTGTCCGGACATGGCAAGAAGTTCAGACATATTTCCTTTAAGGAGTTCAGGCATGTGGATGTTCATAAGCTTCTGCGCAAATTCATAGCGCAGATTGCTGCAGGCGGTTCCTACCAGATCAAGCATAACGGGTATGTGGAGACTGGCAGCGATTTTCAGAGATTCAGGCATGGATTTCATACGTGCATCAGTGATATTTCCAAGATTCAGTGCCAGTGCATGAGAGTTTCTGGTGATCTCAGCTACTTCTGCCGGATGTTCTGCCATGATCGGGCGGCCTCCGGCCGCCAAAATAATATTCGCACAGTCATGAATAGAAATCGGATTAGTGATGCAATGAATCAGCGGCTGTGCTGCTCTGGTCAATTGTCTGGGATTTGTCTGATTTACGGTCATATACTTTTGCTCCAAGGCTTTGCTGAAATTTGGCAAGCATTCCTGCGTGACTTAAGGCCTTCAGGAAGAAGTAGGCAATGGTGCCGCCCATGCAGGTTGCTGCCAGAAACATTGGTGTATAGAAAAATGCGTTCAGTCCGCTTCTGCCCATAAGAAATGCCATTACAGGATAGGAAACCAGAGAGCCTATGATACCGGTTCCGAAGATTTCACCGATCACTGCGCAGATAATCTTTCCATGAGAAGCGCGGTAGAAAACGCCTGATAAAAATGCGCCGAATACGGCACCTGTCAGTGCAAGTGGCGGGATACCCATAAACATCATTCGGATGATTCCGATGAGAGTGGCACAAAGCAATGAATACCACGGTCCCAGAAGTACGGAACAGACGATGTTTATCAGGTGTGCAGTAGGGCACATACCCTCGATTCTCAGAATAGGTGAGATGACAACGCCGATGGCAACCATCATGGCGAGCATGACCATTCTGAGTGTTTTTGATCTGTCTGTGTTCATAATAATGAACCTCCTTGAAATTAAGATTTGGTCTGCCGAAGCAGACATTATCAGTTGTGCAGGAAGCAGATAAAATCCTGCAAAAAAATCTGCCGGAATAACACACTGGCAGATTTTAATATACAAATACAGTCCCTACGCTGGCATTATCCATATCAGGTGCGGTCGAAGATCTATCTTCCTCTCAGCCTGTCCCACAGGCTCCCGTTGTTATTATCCATTATGCAGATTTTCTTTTGTTAGAGCGTATTTGAAAAATGCTTTACGCAAGATGTGCGTTACAATTTTCAAACACGCTTTAGAGTAACACAAGCTTTTGGAAAAGTCAATGGGATGTAAAAGCAGGGTAAATTTCCTACAGTAAATTTATACTACCTAATATTATTTTTAAGTTGACTTTTTATTTTTTTCAGCATATACTAACAGTAGCTAAGGAATGTGACGAGATTCCATGAAGCGAACTAAAGAAACAAAAGCCCTCAGAGTTGCAGCTCTGAGGGCTTTCTTGCTCGTTACGGTGAGCTGTTCCGTTTGGGCTGTTGCTGTCTAGTGTCTGCCGTCCAGCCATTTGCATATGTAGTAGCTAACTACGCCTGCTAAAACAGAGACAAGAAATGTGACGAGAATTTCTTCCATGAAACTCACCTCCTTTCTGCTGGAGGTTCGACAGTTCTTATAGTATATCATGGTTACTGTTCACACACCACTATTCCGCGAGGTGTTTTGGCATGAATATGCCAAAATCCCGAGACATACGAGCCAAAATTCCATTGCCACAGGCAATCTGGAATGAATTTTGGCTACGTTACTGTGAACGGAGTGAACAGTAACATATCATGGTTTAGGACGAATTGAAATAAAAAATCTATTTGTACTAAAACGATTGTCCGTGCTATGATTAACAGGTAGATGACAGACAGCATATGATAAAAAGAAGCTGTCTGCATGGACAGAAAGGCAGGTTAAATCTGATGAAACAGGAAAATTACATAAAGGGTATGATAATGATCATCCTGTCGGCGTTTTTCTTTGCTTGTATGAATGTGAGCGTACGTCTGGCAGGTGATCTGCCGTCTGTGGAGAAGAGTTTCTTCCGGAATCTGGTGGCGGCGGTGTTTGCAGCGGTGATTCTCTGTAAAAATCGTACAGTGCCGAAGGTGGATAAGAAATACTGGGGACCGCTGATCCTGCGTTGTGTGTGCGGGACACTGGGGATTCTGTGTAACTTTTATGCCATTGATCATCTGTTGGTGGCAGATGCATCGATTCTGAATAAATTGTCTCCGTTTTTTGCGATTATTTTTTCATTCCTTTTGTTAAAGGAAAAGATCAGACCGGCGCAGGCTGCGTGTGTTGCGCTGGCATTTATCGGATGTTTATTTGTAGTGAAACCGGGATTTCAGAATGCGGCACTTGTTCCGGCACTGATAGGAGTCTGCGGTGGACTGGGAGCAGGAATTGCGTATACGATGGTGCGTGTACTGGGAACTCACGGAGTGAAGGGACCGGTTATCGTGTTTTATTTTTCATTTTTCTCCTGCTTGTCGGTTGTGCCGTGGATGGTATTTCATTTCACTCCGATGAGTATGAAACAGCTTGTGACCTTGCTTATGGCAGGATTATTTGCAGCGGGTGGACAGTTTACGATTACGGCTGCATACACCTATGCACCTGCAGGGAAGATTTCCATCTTTGATTATTCGCAGATTATTTTTGCCACGATGCTGGGATTTGTCCTGTTTGGAGAGATTCCGGATAAGTACAGCTTTACAGGATATGTGCTGATTATTCTGGCATCATTGGGTACCTTTCTTTATAATATGAGGGTAGCTAAGGCTGGTAAATGAAGAAAAAGTAAAAAAGGATTTTCTGATTTTATCCAGTAAGTCTGATGAAATCCGATCAGTATATAGAATTATTGGATTGTAAACTATAAAATAAAAAAAGTTGTCAATAAAAACGCTTTGTGTTAAAGTATCCAATATGTTAAAAAATTAAGGAGAAGGGTGCACAAAGATGTCTTTTATAAAAAATATTCCACTACGCCCTCACCATGGAATGTGCCTTGCATATTTCAAAGGTGAGGGATACAGTGATGGATTTTCCGCACATATGCAGGAAATGCTGGATATTTTCCAGAAGGGAGCGAAGATACAGCTTCATGCAGATACAGACGAGATCTGTTCTGCCTGTCCGAATAATGAAAAAGGATGCTGTTCTTCCTTTTCGCTTGTAGAAGCATATGACAATGCAGTGCTGGAACTGTGCGGTCTGGAAAATGGACAGATTATGGAATTTGATGATTTTACAGATGTTGTTCAAAAGAAAATCCTGGCATCAGGAAAGAGGAAAGAAATCTGTGGGAATTGTCAGTGGAACTCCATCTGTGAAAGTCAGAAGAGCAGATGGGAGAAATGCTAAGAAAAATAGAGTAACAGAATGAATAGCGTTCCGGTACAGAACAGAAGCTATGAATAAAAAAGTCAAATGCGCAAATAGTGCAGTGAAAGGACATAACGATAAAAATGGAAAATACAGAATCACGTTTATATTTCGCCAGTGACTACATGGAGGGTGCACATCCTGCGATCATGAAAAAGCTGATGGAGACGAACCTGGAGAAAACAGTGGGCTATGGTCAGGATCCATATACAGAAGATGCGAAAGAAAAGATCAGAAAAGCCTGCAATGCACCGGAGGCAGACGTATTCCTGTTGGTTGGCGGAACACAGACCAATGCCACAGTAATCGATGCACTTTTGAAATCCTATCAGGGAGTTGTGGCTGCGGATACAGGTCATATTGCAACCCATGAATCTGGCGCTATTGAATTTGGTGGACATAAGGTTCTGACAGTACCGCAGAAAGATGGAAAAATCTCTGCACAGCAGATTGAGAAGCTGGTGAAGGATTTCTATGATGATGCCAATTATGAGCATATGGTAATGCCTGGAATGGTATATATTTCCCAGCCAACAGAATATGGTACCCTGTATTCCAGAGAAGAATTAGCAGCTCTCAGCAAAGTCTGCCGGGAAAATCATCTTCCCCTTTATGTGGATGGCGCCCGCCTTGCCTATGCACTGGCAAGTCCGGAGAACGATGTGACTCTCACTGATCTGGCTGAATTTAGTGATGCGTTTTACATTGGAGGAACCAAATGCGGAGCATTGTTTGGAGAAGCGGTGGTTATACCGCAGAAAGGACGGATTCCTCATTTCTTTACAATCATCAAGCAGCATGGAGCATTGCTTGCCAAAGGAAGAATCGCCGGGATCCAGTTTGGTGAGCTGTTTACGGACGGACTGTACCTGCGGATCGGCAAACCTGCAATGGAAGCTGCAGAGCAGATCAAGGCTGCACTGAAGAAGTATGGATATCAGCTTTCTCTGGATACGCCTACCAACCAGATCTTCTGTATTGTGTCTAATGATGTAATGAAAGAAATAGCCCAGGATGTGGAGTTCGGATTCTGGGAGAAGTATGATGAGACACACTCTGTGATCCGCTTTGCCACAAGCTGGGCTACTACTATGGAAGATACACAGAAACTGATTCAGATTCTGGAAAAAAATAAATAAGAGAAAAAATCAGTGGTCAGTTGATTTAAAGGAGTGTTACAGGCAGCATCAGGGCAATGGTGCTGCCTTTTTCGCTGCTCTGGGTTACTTTTACCTGACCGTTGTGCTGTCTGGCAATCTCGCTTACAAGAGCAAGCCCCAGACCTGCACCGCCCATGGCACGGCTGCGGGATTTGTCCACACGGTAGAAAGGATCAAAGATTTTTTCCTGATTTTCAGGGGAGATACCGATGCCTGTGTCAGTTACCTCCAGGACTGCAGATTCTCCAGAATGAATGCTTACAGTAACGGAACCGGAAGGCCGGTTATATTTGATCGCATTTTCAACCAGATTATAAACTGCCCGGTACAGAAGGATATAGCTGCCTGTAACAGTACAGTCGCCATCTGTCTGAATAAGCCGGACCTGATGTTTTTCTGCAACCGGATCCAGATCGCAGAAAACCTCTTCTGTGAGTGCTGCAAGGGAAATAGTGTCAGAACGCTCTACTGTTTGAAGACCTGTCATGTCCAGCAGGATTTCCGCAAGATGGGAAAGCCGTCCGGTCTGTTCCTGAAGCATGGTGAAAAGTCTGTCGTATTCCTGGGGTGCGTGCTCCGGCTTTTTGTAAAAAACTTCCAGATTTGTCTGCATTACAGCTAAGGGTGTGCGAAGCTCATGTGCTGCACTTGCCACAAACTGTTTCTGTGCAGAGAAGGCATTGTCCAGACGGGCAAGCATGTCATTAAAGGATCTGGTCAGACGCGAGATCTCATCCTCTGAGAGTGGGACTTCCAGCGGTTCAGACAGATTCTGTGCCTGTACCTGGCTGATCCTGTCGCTGAATCTGCGCAGGGGGGTCAGGGCTCTTCTGGTGACAAACCAGGTACAGATACTGCTGAGAAGAATAATGATACCTGTGGCGATCATGCTCTGGAACAGAAAGTTGTTTTTGGTATTCTGAATCTGGTTTTCCAGATTAGGGATGAGGATTTTTGGATCTACATTGATGGAGATCGGGCTTGAATTGTCGGGGGTGACCAGAACTACATAGTCGGAGATCCCTTCCAGACCGGTCACAGCAGAACGGCTGATGAAGAAATACATCAGTGCACAGGCTGTGATAACCAATCCGGAGATTAGCAATGTGAGCCGCCACTGGAGAGAGAGCCTGCGGGGGGAAAGTTTTTCTGAATAAAATTTCATAGATTTAGTCCTCCATAATATATCCCTGTCCGATTTTATTTTGTATAGGATCATATCCAAGGGCAGTTCTCAGTTTTTTTCTTAAGGAAGAAATGTGCACCCGGATGGAGTTACTGAAGCTGTTTACGCTGCCGTCCCAGAGATGCTCGATCATTTCCTCCGGGCTGATGATCCGGTTGCGGTGAAGCAGAAAATATTCCAGAAGTGCGCTTTCTTTTCTGGTGAGAGCCAGGGGTGTGCCATCTACACTGGCTTCTCTTGTGCGTGTGTCAAAGGTAATGCGGCTGCATCTCAGGCAGACATCCTCCTGGATAAATTTACGGCGGGTAAGGCTGCGGATACGGGCTTCCAGTTCCTCGAAATGAAATGGTTTGGTGAGGTAATCGTTGGCTCCCAGATCCAGACCCTCCACCTTATCCTGAATCTGTACTCTTGCGGAGAGTATGAGAACAGGAGTATTGGTATTGAAGGTACGGAACTGACGCAGGATTTCCAGACCGTCAATTCCCGGCAGGTTCAGATCCAGAAGGATCAGGTCGTAGTTCTCTGTCATACATAATTCCAGTCCCTCTTCCCCGTCAAAGCAGGTATCTGTTTCGTATCCGTCCATGCGGAGCCCCTCTGCCATGGAACGGCAGAGCTGTTCTTCGTCTTCTATAATTAAAATGTGCATGATAGTCTCCTTTTTGAATTTTTGACTCTGATATATTATCAGTTTTATCATAGCACACGAAGTATAAAATTCGTGTAAAAAAAGAAAATGTTTCATATTATAGCAATCCTCTAAAATATCCGATTATAAAGTTTTTTTTACAAGTTTCAAATTTGTCTGTGAGTGGCTACGAAATAAAATTTTGAAAAAAGTTATTTTCTTAACACAGATTTTATTTCTCAGATGCTATAATGTGTGCATATCAATAAAACGATGCCTGTTAACCAACTAAACTGTGAAGCAGTTATTTGGTCAGGGGCAAGTAGAGAAGTGCATGCTTTTATCGGCTTGGCTTAAAGGTAATATAAAAATCATAACAGTAAAAAATGAAGGGAGCTTACTTACAATGAAAAACAGAAGAATGAGATTAATGGCGATTTTTGCAGCAGGTGTATTAAGTGTGACATCTATGGGAGGTATTGTAACTGTACATGCAGGGGAGGCTCTTGCAGTGCCTGCAGATGAAGCAGGTGTAGTCCAGACGGATGGTAAGGATGTTCAGGCAGCAGAAGATGGCAGTGTGGCAGCTTCCGAGGGTCTGATTGCAGAATCCTTCAAACCCTCAGAGATTGCTCAGCCTGCACAGGATACTTATGAATATCCATTCCTTGGAATGAAATTAGGGATTTCCAAAGACCTGAAAGAGCAGATGGAGAAGAAGAATATTTCCATGTTTACAGATGAGAGATGGGATGACAATGCAGAGGCAGTCACATATGCCACAGCCAGCTGGTGTACCCTGACAGATGAGCAGAAGGATGCAGAGGTGGACAAGAAGGGCACCGGATATGATGACTGGCTGAAAAGTCTCAGCAGAGTAGGTGTGATCGGAATGTATGATGAGGAATCCCAGAAAGATCTGGATACGATTACCGGCTGCACAGAGCATAAAGAACTGGGTACCAGCAGTGACGGCAAATATAAATATTACCTCAGCACAAACAAGGATGCGGATGCAGACCTGTTAAAGGATGTGGAGGGGATTGAAGTAACACTTACAGAAATGACTCCGTTCCAGATGCTTTCTGCATTTGATCAGCCACAGGATACTTCTGACAGTACAGATGGAGCTGAAGTAACAAATGTAGGCAAATTTGAAACAACAGGAGTTGACGGAAAAACCTATACACAGGATATCTTCAGCAAATACGATCTGACTATGGTAAATGTTTTTGCTACCTGGTGTTCTCCATGTATTAATGAGATTCCTGATCTGGAGAAGCTTTATCAGGAGATGAAGGATAAAGGCGTGGGAGTAGTAGGCGTTACACGGGATACAGTAGGCAGTGGTGGAAAACAGGATGAGGAAGCAGTGAAAAAGGCTCAGGTAATTCAGGAGAAAACAAAGGCATCCTATCCATTCCTGATCCCGGATTCCGGAATGATGAACGGACGTCTCAATGGAATCTCCGCTTTCCCGGAAACATTCTTTGTTGACAAAAACGGAAATATTGTAGGCGAGACTTACTCCGGAAGCCACAGCCTGGACGAGTGGAAAGAGATTGTGGAAAAAGAGCTGGCGAATGTCACAGAGGGAAAATAAATGAATAAATTAAAAACCAGCAAAATATGGAACAGTAAATGGCCGGCTGTGATCCTTATGCTTGTGGGAGCCTGCTTTATGGGATATGGAATTTCCCGCGGAGAGCTGGCGGTGGTGTTTACAAAAGCCATTAACATCTGTATGGAATGTGTGGGAATTGGATGATTTAACCGGAAACATTGTCATAAGATAAGTCTGTGGAAGATATGAATAGGAAGAAAATAAATTATCATGAGTAATAAAAAGAACAGCGATAACAAAAGTAATAAGAAACAAAATACAAAAAATATGAAGATCAATGAGTGGCCCCGCCACGGAATCCAGGCACTGTGGGCGTTCATTACAAACAGTCATGTTACCGGTTTTGTCACAGGCAAAATTTACACAGGCAAATTGAAAAATGCCTGTGTTCCGGGCCTGAACTGTTATTCCTGTCCCGGTGCTGTTGGCGCCTGTCCTATTGGTTCCCTTCAGGCGGTGATAGGGAGCTGGAATTTCAAAATGGCTTATTATGTGGTAGGATTTCTCATCTTCATCGGGGCTATGGTGGGAAGGCTGATCTGCGGTTTTCTCTGCCCCTTTGGACTGATCCAGGATTTGTTAAATAAGATCCCATTTCCTAAGAAAATCCGCACATTCAAGGGAGATAAACTGCTTCGTAAGCTGAAATATGTGATTTTTGCAGTGTTTGTGATCCTGCTTCCATTGTTCCTTGTGGATATTATGGGACAGGGGGCACCCTATTTTTGCAAACTGATCTGCCCGGCAGGAACACTGGAGGGCGGACTGCCACTGGTGCTTTTGAATAAATCCATGCGCAGTGCACTGGGCTGGCTGTACATATGGAAGAATGTGATCCTTGTCATAACGATTATTCTTTCCATTTTAATCTACCGTCCTTTCTGCAAATATATCTGTCCTCTGGGAGCATTTTATTCCGTCTTTAATCCTGTTTCCCTGTATAAATACAGAGTGGATAAAGATAAGTGTATAAAATGCGGAAAATGTGCAAAAGCATGCCAGATGATCGTAGACCCTGTGGAAAACTCCAACAGTCCGGAATGTATCCGCTGCGGCAGGTGCAAGAAAGTTTGCCCGACAGATGCAATCCAGTGTGGGATCAGAAAAACACCTGACAGACTATAAAAAGTAGTCTGCCAGGTGTTTTTGTATGTTTTTGTTGGAAAATGTACAAAAATATCGAAAAATATATAAAAAACTGGTAAAATCATATTGTGAAAATACAGAACAGAAAATGAGGTGACTGTATGGCAAAGAAGAGAAGAAAACCGAAGATGGAATTCCGCTATTACCAGATGCCTGCCGGAAGTCCGATCCTGGCTCTTCTGGGACAGAAGTGGGTTCAGAATTATGGAAATGATGTGGATTATCTTCATTTTCATAATTATCTGGAGATTGGTTTCTGTTACGAAGGGGATGGAGTTATGGCGTTTGGTGAGGCTAAAATGCGGTTTTCGGGAAGAGAATTTACGGTGATTCCACCCAATTATGCTCATACGACTAACAGTGATCTGGGTACGGTCAGTAAATGGGAGTATCTTTTCATAGATGTGGAAGGTTTCATGAAAAAATTTCTGAACAATCCGGTAAAGGCTGAAAAAATGATTCAGAGAATATATTCTAAGGCTTTATTTCTGAAAGAGAATGAGTCCCCCTCTATAGCTGCAAAAATTCTTAAGATCATGAATATCATGCGTGAGGGAGAAGAATTTTATATTGAAGAATCCAGTGGAGTTCTTGCGGCATTACTAGTAGAAATTGCCAGACTGAACCGGGCTTCACCGGAAGACAGGGTGGAAGAGGAAACAGGGAAACTTACAAATATGATCACCCGTGTACTGGATTTTGTTTCTTATCACTATATGGAGGACATTCGGATTGAGGACCTGGCGAAAATCTGTCATATCAGTGAAACTCATTTCAGAAGAGTATTTACATCGCATATGAAGGTAAGTCCTCTGGAGTATATTAATTCTGTGCGGATTCATACTGCCTGTGAATTTCTGCAGACAACAGATATACCGGTGGCAGATATTGCGCACAAATGTGGTTTCACGACCAATTCAACGTTTAACCGGAACTTCAGACAGATAATGGGAGTGACGCCGGTTGAATGGAGAAAGCGGCCGGAGAATTATGAACAGCAGCTTTTGGATTTCGATATTCATTCAGAGGAAGGATGGTAAAAAGTTATGAACTATAAGATTGTGGAGCAGGTATCAAGAAAGAAAAAGAGTATGTCCGGAGTCCTGCGTGTGGTAATGATTGTTTTTGCAGTGCTTTTTGTGGTTATGGGAATCACGATTTCCCAGGCATTTATGCTTCCGGGATTTCTGCTTGCAGGGCTGTATTTTGTCTTTGATATATTCAGTCAGAAGGATTATGAATACACGATGGAAAACGGTCAGTTTGAAATAGATGTGATCTATGGCAAGAAGTATCGCAAAACAGCTCATATATTGGAGTTGAGCAGTCTGGAGACAGTGGCACCGCACTGGCATGAAAGTGTTGCAAGGTACAAAAGGAATGGCGGAACGGAGAAACTGAAAAAGTACGATTATACCTCTTATGATGATGATACTCCTTACTACACAATGATTATCCGGGAAGACGGGCACAAGATAAAACTGCTTCTTGATCTTAATGAGGAACTGCTTCATGCGATGAAGACACAATGTCCTGGTAAAGTCTATTTTGCATAAAATGAATTAAAAATTGTAAAATATGTACAAAAATTGAATAAAAAATTTATGAAACAAGAACAAAGACCATTTTCAAAGACAAAAAATATATATTTTTTGTCCATGAAAGTGGTCTTTGTTATTAAAATAACATAGTAAATGAGAAAGTGAACAAAAAATATATTTTTAAATATTTTTAATAGTGCAAAATACATAAAATGATCGAAATTGCACATTATGTGTACGGTTATGCAAACTATACCTGAAAATCGGATGTTATAATCAGCTTACAAGCGATTCGGAAGAAAGAATAAGCTTAATAAAGGAGGACATAAATATGAGAAAAAAATTACTCGCAGTATTAATGACCGGTGCTATGGTAGCATCCTTTGCAGGATCAGCTACAGTTGTTTCAGCGAAATCTGATGATGACAACAAGTTAACCGTATGGGCATGGGATCAGAACTTCAACATCAAATCCATGCAGATCGCAGCAGATCAGTATGCAAAAGATCATGAGGGATTTTCTGTAGATATCGTAGAGACATCTTCTGATGACTGCCAGACTAAACTGACAACAGCAGCAAATGCAGGCGATTACAGCACACTTCCTGATATCGTTCTTATGCAGGACAACAGCTATCAGAAATATCTGAAGAGCTATCCGGATGCATTCACAGATCTGAAAGATATCAACATTAACTGGGATGATTTTGGTAAACTGAAACAGTCCTATTCCATGGTAGATGATACACACTATGGTGTTCCGTTTGATAATGGTGCTGTTATTGCATGCTATCGTACAGATATCCTTGACGAGGCAGGATATACTATTGATGATCTGACAGATATCACATGGTCCAAGTTCATGGAAATCGGTAAAGATGTTCATGAAAAAACCGGAAAATATCTTCTTACAAGTGAAGCTACAGGTGGCGATACTCTGATGATGATGATGCAGTCCTGCGGAGCTAACTTCGTAAACGAAGATGGCGAAGCTTACATCGTAGGCAATGAAGTTGCAGAGAAATGCATCAATCTTTATGTAGATCTGGTTAAGAATGACGTTGTTAAACTTGTAAATAACTGGGATGAATATATCGCTACTATTACAGGCGGTGAGGCAGCAGGTATTGTAAATGGTAACTGGATCACAGCTACTCTGATGTCTACAGAAGATCAGAAGGGTCTGTGGCAGATCACAACAATGCCTAAAGTAGATGATGTTGACACAGCCACAAACTATGCAAACAATGGTGGATCTTCCTGGTATGTTACATCCAACTGCCAGAATGTAGAACTTGCAGAAGATTTCCTTGCAAGTACATTTGGTTCCAGCACAGATTTCTATGATGCAATCCTTCCGGAAGCAGGTGCAATCTCCTGTTATCTGCCGGCAGGTGAATCTAAGGTTTACAACGAGCCAAATGAATTCTTTGGTGGACAGCCAATCTTCTCCACAATTGTAGAATACTCTTCTCATATTCCGGAGTTCACAAAAACACCGTATCATTATGAAGCAAGAGAATGCGTCAACACAGCAGTTGTAAATATCGTAAACGGCACATCTGTAGAAGACGCCCTTCAGGAAGCTCAGGATACTCTGGCATTCAAGATGACTGAATAAATTCTGATCGCAGGATCAGATGATGTCAGGATTGCGGGAACAGTGAAACTGTGAAGCAATCTGTAGACAGTGATTAAGTGAATGAAAACAGGTAAGTGCGGGGGACTGCCAGCAGTCCCCCATCTTACTGCAAAGAGTTGGTAATTGTCCGGCAAAATGCCGAACAGTTACAGAGTTTTTTGAAAGGAGGAGTTCACGTGAATTCCAAGAAAAAAGGTATGTCTCTGCTTGGCAAGCAGAGAGCAGCAGGATGGACGTTCCTGGCTCCTGCAACTATCATGATCGCGATCATGAGCTTTTATCCAATGATACGTGCATTTATCATTTCCCTGCAGACCGGAGCCGGAGCAAATATGAGATTTGCAGATCCGATCTTCAGCAACTATAAACGTATTCTGGCAGACAAGGTATTTCAGCAGTCTATTGTAAATACATTCCTGTATCTGATCATTCAGGTGCCGATCATGCTGATACTGGCAATTCTTCTGGCACAGCTTCTGAATAACAAAGATTTGAAATTTAAGGGATTCTTCCGTACCTGTGTATTTCTGCCATGTGCAACATCCCTGGTATCCTATTCATTGATCTTCCGTTCCATGTTTGCTACAGATGGTCTGATCAACAGTATTCTGATCAAACTTGGGATCTTATCTACCGGCTATAATTTCCTGGGAAATTCCGCCAGTGCCAAGATTGTAATTATCCTTGCGCTGATCTGGAGATGGACCGGATATAACATGGTATTCTATCTGGCAGGACTTCAGAATATTGAATATTCTGTATATGAAGCAGCCAAGATTGATGGCGCCAATGGCTGGAAGACTTTCTGGAAGATTACTGTTCCGCTTCTGAAACCGACAATTATTATGACATTTATCATGTCAATTAATGGTACACTGCAGTTGTTCGATGAGTCTGTCAACCTGACAAAGGGTGGACCGGCAAACTCAACAATCACAATGTCCCACTATATTTACAATACATGTTTTATTAACGTACCAAACTTTGGATATGCAGCAGCAATGTCATTTATCATATTCATTATGGTAGCTGTACTTGCATTTATTAATTTGAAAGTAGGTGATACACGTGACTAAGAAAAACAAATCAGCCATTCAGAGAAGATTGATCCCAACCTATATTTTTCTGATCATCGTGTCATTTATTTCAGTATTCCCGTTATACTGGATGATTTCAGCTGCAACTAATACATCCACAGATGTATCACGTGGACGAATTATTCCGGGAAGCTATTTTATGGAAAACTTCCGTAATCTTACATCCCAGCAGCCACTGTGGAGAGCACTTGGAAACTCTTTCTTTTATGCAATCCTTACTACAGTGATCTGTCTTCTGGTCTGCTCTATCGCAGGTTACGGATTTGAAGTTTACCATGATAAGTGGAAAGACAGAGTATTTTCAATCCTGCTTCTGGCTATGATGGTTCCGCAGGTTGCTACTATGGTTCCGTTATTCAAAATGTTCTCCAAGGCAGGACTTTTGAATACAGCAGTAGGTTTTATCCTTCCGATTATTTCCACGCCGTTTATGATAATGATGTTCCGTCAGAATGCCAGATCATTCCCGGTTGATATTATTGAAGCTGCACGTATTGACGGACTCAGCGAAGTAAGGATTTTCTTCCAGATGTTCATTCCTACAATGAAATCTACATATGCGGCAGCTGCTGTTATTACCTTTATGAATGCATGGAACTCTTATCTGTGGCCAAAGGTAATCATGACAGACAACAAGGCGATGACTATGCCAATGCTGATCGCCAACCTGATCACAGGCTATGTGACAGATTATGGTATGCTGATGTGCGGTGTATTGTTCTGTTCTATTCCTACAATGATCGTATTCTTTGTATTACAGAAACAGTTTGCAGAAGGTATTACCGGAGCAGTCAAATAAAAAACTGAAAAAGAAAAATATAACTTCGACCGTCTGGAAGACATTATTAATAATCTATACAGAGAGGGCGAAAGAGAACACCCGGCAGATTATGAAAAGTAATTTTGCCGGGTGTTTTTGATGCCTGTTTGGAAATTTATAGCAAGCCTCTTAATTAATATGCATTACTGCAACTATACAGAACCATATGGTTCCGAAAAGGTAGCATTATTTTATGGAATCGATATAGTATTAATAAATTTGTGGTAGGCATAACGGAAAAAGTACGGTAAAATAGTTAGAATGCAGAAAGTATTTTTCCAAAATAAAACAAAAGGGGGAGGGCCATGTCCGAAGTAAAGAATAAGAAAAAGAAATCAAGTATTATTCAGGTCAGCATTGGTGTTCTGGCAGTTATTCTGGCTATCCTTATTATCATAATGATGGGAATTGTCTCAGATATTCAGGGAACGGCCCGTATTGTAAATTATACCGGTTTAGTCAGGGGAGAGACACAGAGACTCATAAAACTGGAGCTTTCCACGCAGCAGGAAAATGAGATGATCCATGAGATAAGAACTTTTATTGACGGTTTGCGAAATGGAAATGATGAATTAAATCTTGTACGTCTCAATGATGTTGATTTTCAGAATAAAATGCAGGAACTGGATGATAAATTCTCTGACCTGTATAAGAAAATTTATCTTGTGAGGTTCAAAGGAGCCAGAAACACAGATATTATTCCGGAAAGTGAGGAGTTTTTTGTGATCTGCGATGAAGCAACAGGCCTGGCTGAAAAATATTCGCAGAAAAAAGCCACATCCTTATCATTGCTTGAAAAATATATCACAGCAGATATTGTTGTGCTGATGCTGTTGATCGGATATGAATTCATCAAAGCAATACAATATGCTGCAATGAATCGTTTACTGCAGCGAAAGGTATATCTGGATGATGCGACAGGGCTTCCGAACAAAAATAAATGTGAAGAATTACTGAGTGAGGAAGAACCGGATGCAGATACCGGTGTCTGCAGTTTTGATCTTAATAATCTCCGGCGTATTAATGACAGCAGAGGTCATGAAGCCGGTGATGCTTATATCCGTAGATTTGCCATCTGCCTGCGGGCTTCCATGCCGGCAGAGCAGTTTGTGGGAAGAGCAGGTGGAGATGAGTTTCTTGCAGTTACCCATGGACTGGACAGGGAACAGATGACACAGTGCCTTGAAAAGGTGCGCAGAGATATGAGAGAGGAATCCAAAGTGTATCCGGATACTCCCCTGAGCTATGCAGCAGGCTTTACACTGGCCAGCGATTTTCCCGGAAGTACAATGAGAGAACTGTTTAACTGCGCAGACAAAAACATGTATATCAATAAGAATCATGTAAAAAGGGAAGAAGCTGCTGCAGAAAAGCATCAGGGATATCAGCTGTTAAAGCTGCTTAATCAGCATGGCAGTAATTTCTCGGATTGTCTGTACTGTGATGCCAGGATGGATACTTATCGGGCAATCCGTTCCAGTGAAAATTTTTTCCTGGCCTCTGATGGTGCATATTCCGGAGCAGTGGAACAGATCATAGAGGAACAGGTTGAAAAATCCAGTCAGGCAGATATCCGCGAAGGACTGCAGATTTCGGAACTTCAAAAGAAGATGCATACGAAGAAAGATATTCTGGAATATGAGTATAATATCGGAAAACAGGGGGCATATAACCGCTTTACACTGATTCCGGTGGACTGGGATGAGGACAAAAAGCTGCATCATTTTCTTCTGGCATTTGAAACCATCCGAAAGACTTCTGAAGGTCAGACAGGTGCAAAAGAGCAGCTTCAGCTCTATTATGAACAACTGAAACAGTCAATCCTGGAAAATGACAGCTATGTGGATGCGCTTCTGGAATTGTCAGATGTGATCTATACAGTAAATCTGACAAAGGATGCTCTGGAAAGAAGGATTGTACTGAATGGAAAAGAACAGAAGAGCCGGGAACTTTTTATGGACTACCCGCTTCCATGTTCTTATCGGGATTATTGCTGGGAATATGAGAAAAAAATCACCCAGGAAACAATTGCCGGTTACTGCATGACAGATAACTGTGAAAAACTTCGTAAGAGGTTTGAGAACGGAGAAACAAATATGTCTGTGGAATATTGTGCCCGCGAAGATGATGGAAGTATCCGCTGGGTACAGAAAACAGTTCTTATGACCAGGATGGTGGTGTTTGATACAGAAATCCTTGCGGAGGTGCCTATGATTTATGCGATCATTCTGCTGCAGGATACCACACAGAGACATGAACGGGATGAGCAGGAACAGGCACGCCTTCAGGCCGCCTTCAATGAGATGCGTGCTGAAAGCAGGGCAAAAACGAATTTCCTCAGCCGTATGAGCCATGATATCAGGACACCTTTGAATGGTATTATTGGTCTGTTAAAGATTGACGAGACTCATTTTGAGGATAAGGAACTGATACAGGAAAATCATAAAAAGATGAAGATAGCAGCGGATTATTTGCTTTCCCTTATCAATGATGTTCTGCAGATGAGTAAAATAGAGGAAGGTCATATTGTTCTGACTCATGAATATATCTGTCTCAAAGATCTGGTCTATGAGATTGAGAGTATTATCACTCACAAGGCAGCAGATGAGGATATTCAGTGGATTTATGAGAAAAATAAGGAGAATATCCCTTATCCTTATGTCTATGGAAGCTCACTGCATCTTCGCCAGATTTTTCTGAACATCTATGGAAATTGTATTAAGTATAACCGGCTGGGAGGAAAGATCACTACGGTAATGGAGGCTGCAGATGTACATGATGGAATCTGTACATACAGATGGACGATTTCTGATACAGGTATAGGGATGAGTCCGGAGTTCCTGAGTCATATTTTTGATCCGTTCTCACAGGAAAAAACAGATGCCCGTAGTGTTTATCAGGGAACCGGTCTGGGAATGGCGATCACTAAAGGCTTGATTGAGCAGATGAATGGAAGTATTGAAGTAACAAGTCAGGTGGGAGTTGGATCTGTGTTTGTCATTACCATTCCATTTGAGATTGCCCGGGAACAGAAAAAGGATGAGGAAATTGCTGAGAAATATGATATTCGTGGATTGCATCTGCTGGCAGCTGAGGATAATGAGCTTAATGCTGAAATCATAGAAATGCTGCTGACAGATGACGGTGCGAAGGTTACAGTTGCAAAAAACGGCAGACAGGCGGTGGAGCACTTCGAAAATAATCCTCCGGGAACCTTTGATGCCATATTGATGGATGTCATGATGCCTGTTATGGATGGTATTGCAGCAACAAAAGCCATACGTGCCATGGACAGAGCAGATGCAAAAACAATTCCGATCATTGCAATGACTGCAAATGCATTTGAGGAAGATGCCAAAAGATGTCTCGCAGCCGGCATGACTGCACACCTGGCAAAACCTTTCCAGATAGAAGATGTGGAGAAAACCATTGTGGAGTGCTGTGGAAAGTGATGCCATCTGTAAGGTCTGTTGTTATGAGTAAATTATCAGAAACAGAGTTAAAAGTCCGGATGACGAAAATATGAGTAGAGAAAGGCGTGAGTTACAGAACTGAGAGTCCATCACATGAAGGCTGATAAGACTGATTGCTGAAAGAGTTTTCTCTGAGATTGAGCTATTGACATAGAATAAGAGAAGGTGCAAATCATAGAAATGTGGTTTGCACCTTCTTTTTTGCGTTCACCCACTGCAGAATTAATTGGATTAAGATGCATTATTTACGAGGATTGCTATAAGCAAATTATTTTTGAGGATTGTCATGGATTTTACGTAAGGCAGCAGTACTCTTACGTTCCATGATATCATAAGGAAATAATATTTTTAAATGCTTTGTATGCCCGCCTTCAATACGGTCAATCAGCACTTTGGCTGCCATCTGTCCCATTTCATCAAGAGGAATATGTGTGGTTGTTAATGGAGGGGTCAGATACTGAGCGGTATCAATATCATCTATGCTGGCAACTGATACGTCCTCCGGGATGTGAAGTCCATGTTCTTTGATTGCTTTCATTGCGCCGATTGCTGTTATGTCATCCGCACAGAAGAAAGCAGTTGCATCACAGCCATTGTTCAGAAGATGATGAACACCTTTATATCCTTCTTCCGTGGAATGAACAATATTGGCTATATATTTCTGATTGACGGAAATGCCGGCATCGGCTAAAGCAGAACAATAACCGGCATATCGGTTTTCGTTTTGAGTTTCGCCTATGTAAGCGATTTTGGTATGTCCCTGTTCAATAAGACGGGTTACGACATCATAACTGATCTGTGTTCCATCACATATAATTTGATCATATTTTGCGTCAAGATTATTCAGCCCTGAATAAACAACATACTGAAAATGTTTTTTCAGAAATTTCAGAAGTTCTTTATCACAACGACCTAAAACGGCAATGCCGTCAATATTATTACTTGCAATTAATCTTAGAGTAAAAGGGTCGTCGATATCAAAAGCAGAAAAGGTATATTTTAAAATATAATTGTGACGAAACGCCTCCTGTTCAATATTTTTTGCCAATGTAGAGAAAAAATAATCTGAGGCTCCATCCGGAACTCGTGCAAAAAGACAGGCAATGGAATGAAGCTGTTCTGTGGAAGACAGGTCAGATGAATCGGAAGTATTTTTCTTGGAATGCCTTGGGACATAATTAGTACGTTTGGCTATTTCCCATATTCGGTCTTGGACTTCCTTGCTGACAGGACTTTTAGTATTCTGGTTGATCACGCGTGAGACTGTTGAAATCGATACGCCTGCCTCTGCCGCAATTTCTCTCAGTGTCATAGGAGATCTCCTTTCCTGGTTACTAAATCTTTTAGGACGGCATAAAGATGCCGTATTGTTGTGGTAATTTGTAATTACAATGATAAGTATAGCGGATTTCAGAAGAAAAAAATAGCTATAATATGGAAAATGTGAGAAAATATAAGGCAAACGTTTGCTGATAAAAAGAATGATTTTTTTACAGTACATGATAAGATAAAACCAGAAACTATAAGAATTTCGGAAAATGTTCGGATTCTTATAAGAATGTATTGAAATTGGGGGAATCATAATGGAAGAAAAACCAAAAAGTAAAGGATATGTACTACGAAAATTATTTTTTGCATGTCTGTATCTCAGCACATTTACTTTCGGCGGCGGTTATGTAATTGTTACTTTGCTGAAAGAAAAATTTGTGGATCATTATCACTGGATCGAAGAAGATGAAATGCTGGATCTGGTTGCGATCGCCCAGTCTTCGCCTGGAGCAATCGCAGTAAACGGAGCGATTATTGTGGGGTATAAGCTTGCCGGCATACCGGGAATGCTGGTATCTGTCATTGGAGCGATCATTCCTCCTATGGTGATCTTATCTGTCATTTCTGTATTTTATGATGCGTTTTGTTCCAACTATTATATAGCGGCATTATTAAAAGGAATGACTGCGGGAGTTGGAGCAGTTATTATGTCTGTAGTGTATGATATGGGGAAAAATGTTGTAAAGTCAAAGGACTGGGTTAATGTGGTGATAATGATTATCAGCTTCTGTCTCAGCTATTTCCTGAATGTTAACATTATCTATATAATACTTTCGGTAGCTGTATTTGGAATGGTACGGACAATAGTAAAAGGAGGCAGAGATAAATGATCTATATTCAGCTTTTTTTAAGTTTCCTTCAGGTCGGTGCATTGAGCTTTGGCGGAGGATATGCTGCAATGCCGCTGATACAGGAACAGGTGGTGAATCTGCACAGCTGGCTTTCCATGAGTGAATTTACGAATCTGATAACGATCGCTGAAATGACACCGGGACCGATTGCGGTAAACTCTGCCACCTTTGTAGGGATGCAGATAGCGGGAATCTTAGGTGCAGTAATTGCTACATTGGGATGTATTCTTCCATCCTGTATTATTGTAACCTTGTTGGCATATGTTTATATGAAGTATCGGAATATGTCCTTACTTCAGGGAACACTGGCATCTCTCAGACCGGCAGTTGTATCGATGATCGCCAAAGCAGGGGTAACGATTTTAATTTCTGCATTTTTTATTGATGGTACTGTAAATCTTATACGCCAGAATGTATGTGTGGAAATGATCATATTTTTTGTGATCGCGTTGGTACTGCTTCGTAAATTTAAAATAAATCCTATACTTGCAATGGTTTTGTGTGGTGTGGCAAATGTGGTTTTGAGCGCTGTAAAAAAAGCGTAAATCACTATATGATAAAGCAAACGTTTGTGTAATGACGGACTGCAAATAGTCAAATTAATCAGGTATATAACAACAGAAAATAAAGAGGTCAAAAAGATCAGAGTCTTTTTGACCTCTTTATCTTTTATAAACCGGTAAAATGGGTACAGATCTTTGAAAAAAAGTGAAAACGGACGGAAAAATAAAGAATAATATAAAATAATAAAAAATAGACAAAAAATAACATGACAAATTATACAAAATATACAGATAACGTTTTCTTTAATTGTGCTTTTGTTTTTGAAAAAATATGTTAAGATAAGAGTACAAAGTAAAAATAAATAAAACATATTCAGGAAAAACAAAAAGTTTATTGTAAAATGCACAATGAACAAAGAAAGGAAAATGGAATATGTCACAAAATGTATTAGTGGTACATGGAGGTGGGCCTACAGCAGTCATCAATGCATCCCTTTACGGTGTGATCGAAGAAGCAAAACGAAATCCGGAGGTTGGAAAAGTTTACGGAGCGATTGGTGGAACCGGAGCAATTTTTTCAGAAACTTTCATAGATTTGACTTCGTTTGATGATGAAAAATTGAAACTTCTTTTGCATACACCTGCTTCGGCAATTGGATCTTCCAGATATCCTCTATATGAAAAAGATTATGAAAAAATGGTGGATATCTTTAAAAAACATGATATTAAATATGTTCTTCTGAATGGCGGAAACGGAACTATGGATGCATGCGGACATATTTATGAGGTCTGTAAGGATCAGGATATCAAAGTTGTTGGAATTCCAAAAACGATTGACAATGATATCGCAATGACAGATCACTCACCAGGATATGGAAGTGCGGCAAGATTTATTGCAGCTTCTACCCAGGAAGTTGGTGAAGATGTAAAATCTCTTCCCATTCATGTATGTATTATGGAAGCCATGGGAAGAAATGCAGGATGGATCACAGCAGCTTCCGCACTTGCAAGAAGGAAACAGGGAGATGCTCCTCACCTGATCTATCTGCCGGAACGAAACTTTAATGAAGATGAGTTTCTTGAGGATGTATCCAAACTTCAGAAAAAGCAGGGTGGAGTAGTAGTTCTGGTAAGTGAGGGACTTCATGATGCAAATGGAGAATCTATTGTTCCTCCGATCTTTAAATCAGAAAGAGCTGTTTATTATGGAGATGTAAGTTCACATCTTGCGAATCTGGTAGTTAAGAAACTTGGCGTAAAAGCAAGAAGCGAAAAACCCGGACTTTGCGGAAGAGCTTCTGTAGCACTTCAGTCACCGGTGGACAGAGAAGAAGCAAGACAGGCCGGCACAGTTGCACTGAGGAGTGCTGTTGAAGGAAACAGCGGAGTGATGGTAGGTTTTGAACGGGTCCCGGGAACGGTGTATCAGATGAAAACAAAGCTTGTTCCTATCAAAGAAGTTATGCTTTATGAACGGAAGATGCCTGACAATTTTATAAATGAAAGAGGTAACGATGTAACACAGGAATTTGTTGACTGGTGTCGCCCGCTGATCGGAGATCCACTTCCGGAATTCCTGAACTTCAAGGATTATCTTTAAAACGAAAAATATACAAAACAAAAATGAAAATGTTCCATTGAAAGGAGAGTAACTATGGAAAAAAAGAAAAAAGGAGTAATGCAGTCTATCCCGGGATGGGCATGGGTACTGATTTCCCTTGCGGCAGCAATCCTGTTATGGTATGCATTATCCATTAATCCAAAAACAGCACGAAGCTTCCCGTTTATTCCGGCTATTCTTGAGGCTGCCAAACGAATGATTGATAATGGCGCGCTTGGACAGGACTTCTGCAGTTCAATGATATCAATCCTGGCTGGATTTGCACTCGGTTTTGTAACCGCAGTACCGATTGCGTTTCTTATGGCATGGTATCTGCCGGTAAGAGGAGTTCTGGAACCATGGATTCAGTTTATTCGTAATATCCCGCCTCTGGCATATGTACCGTTGGTAGTTATTACAGCAGGTGTAGGTAGAAAACCTCAGATTATTGTTATCTGGATCGCAACATTCCTGATTATGACAGTTACAATTTATCAGGGCGTAAGAAACATTGATAATACCCTGGTAAAGGCAGCCAGAGTCCTTGGCGCAAAAGACAGAGATATTTTTGTGAAAGTTATTTTCCCGGCAACAACCCCGTTTATTTTGACAGCTGTTCGACTTGGTATTTCTGTTGCGCTGACAACATTGATTGCGGCAGAAACAACAGGAGCTACTGCTGGACTTGGAATGAGAATCCGTTCTCTGGCAAACAGTTTTGAAACAGCAGGTATGCTGATGTATATCATCATCATTGGTATCATCGGTCTGGTAATGGAAAAAATCATTAAATTCTTAGAAGGAAGGTTAACAGGATGGCAGGAGAAGAGAGAGTGACAAAACTTAAGATTGATAACGTTAAAAAAATTTATCAGACCCGTAAGGGCGAGATGACTGCATTAAACGGAGTCAATCTTGATATTAAAGAAAATGAGTTTATCTGTGTGGTAGGACCTTCCGGATGCGGTAAATCTACATTGCTGAATATTATCGCAGGACTGGATACTCCAACCAGTGGAGCTGTATACATCGATGGCAAAAAGATCGAAGGAACAGGTACAGAGAGAGGCGTTGTATTCCAGCAGTATGCATTGTTCCCATGGCTGACAGTCCTGAAAAATGTTATGTTTGGCTTGAAACTGCAGGGCAAGAGCGATGCTGAAGCAAAAGAAATTGCAATGAAATATATCAAGATGGTACAGCTTGAAGATTTCGTAAATCATTATCCAAAGGAACTCTCCGGTGGTATGAAACAGCGTGTTGCAATTGCAAGAGCCTATGCTGTAAAACCTGAAGTTCTTCTTATGGATGAGCCATTCGGAGCTCTGGATGCCCAGACAAGAACCCAGCTGCAGACAGAACTTCTGAAAACATGGGAAAGTGAAAGAAAAACATGTTTCTTTATCACGCATGATGTAGATGAGGCAATCATTCTGGCTCAGAGAGTTATCGTTATGAGTGCCAGACCTGGACGTATTAAAGATATTGTAGATATCGATATTCCATATCCACGTGATCAGGAGACAAAGATGAGCCCGAGATTTATGGAATTGAAAAATCATATCTGGAGTCAGGTATATCAGGAATATCTGGAAGTAAGAAAATAATGAATTTTGGCCGTTGCCGGTATGGGACGGTTCAGAATAAAGAGAAACTATTAAATACTACCCTAAAAAGCGGAAAAGAAAGGAAGTAGGACAATGAGAAAAACATGGAAAAAGTTAGCAGCAATGGCAGTAACAGCATCTATGGTCATTTGTGGCGGAGCAATGGGCGTAAGTGCAGCGACAGAGGAAGAACCGGAAAAAGTAACTGTAAATGTAGCTTATATGCCTGATTATGCAAGCTTAAATGGTCTTATCTCTGCAATTGAACTTGGATATTTTGATGATGAGAACATTGATGTACAGCTTACAGAGTTCTCCGATGGACCGACAATCATTCAGGCTATGGAATCAGGATCTATTGATGTAGGATATATCGGACAGGGAGCTCATAAACTCTGCATCAACGGTAAGGCTGATATCTTTGCACTGGCACATGTATCCAATGGTGATGCTGTAATCGGAAGCAAAGAAAAAGGAACAGATACAATTGAAGGATTAAAAGGAAAAACAATTGCTTATTCCTCTGGAACATCCAGTGAAGATATCCTGACAAAAACCCTTGAAAAAGGCGGCATGACAATGGATGATATCACAGCAATGGATATGGATGCAACAAACATTGTAACAGCAATGCTTTCCGGAAGTGTTGATGCCTGCGCTACATGGGTACCGAACTCTCTGAAAGTTCTGGAAGAACTTGGTGATGATGGTGTACAGCTGACAGATAACAAAACATTTATTGATGACACAGTATCTCTTGCAAGCTGGATCGCAATGCCAAAATATGCAGAAGAAAATCGTGATGTACTTGTAAGATTTGCAAGAGCACTTTACAAGGGATTTGATTATCGTGCAGACCACAGCCATGACGATGAAGTTTGCGGCTGGATTGCAGACAAGATTAAACTTGAAAAAGATTCTCTTCTGGATCAGGTAGAAGTAGCTGACTGGACAACAAGCGAATTTATCAGAGATCATATGGATGAAGTTAAGAGCTATTATGAACTGCAGCAGAAAAAATTCGTTGAAAACGGTGACTGTGAAGAAACACCAGTTGACAATTATGTTCTCTTCGATGTAATGGAAGAAGCTTGCGCAGAAGAATAATAAAGATTACAGGATTACACAGACAGCAATGTCTGTGTAATCTTTGAGAAAATATACACTCGTGTGTATACCGGAAATAAAGAAAATGCTCCGGAAAGGAACAAGACGGTGGAAAGCAGACAAAGGAAAGTAACGAGAAAAGATGTCGCAGAAGAGGCAGGGGTATCTGAAACTATTGTTTCGTATGTACTTAATAAAAATCGTTATGTAAAAGAAGAAAAAAGACAGCGTGTCCTTGAAGCTGTGGAAAAGTTACAGTATCAGCCTAATAATATTGCCAGGGCTCTTCACGGAAAGGGCAGTCTGCAAATTCTTTTTATTGCAGAAGAACTGAGCAGTGGCTACTTTTCTGAAATGGTAAGCCAGATGAGCCGGGATGCCTACAGACAGGGGTATATGATTTCTCTTTGTGAAAGTCAGAAGGAAGATGAATTTGTAAGCCATATTCTCAGCAGACAGTTCGATGGTCTGTTTGTCAGTGCATCCGGTGTAACAGACAGTCAACTGAAACTTCTGGTAAAGTCAGGGATTCCTATGGTACTGTTTTTAAACCGGGAGATTAACTGCGAACTTCAGGATACGGTTCTGGTGGACACGGGACTTTATGAAGGCAGCAGGGAGTGTGTCCGACATTTGTCAAAAAATGGATGCAGAAATTTTATTTATCTTGATAAACTGGGAAAACCTTGTGACAGGGATATTCATTTGAAGGGATTTTTGAATCAGGTAAAAGATCTGGGAATTGTTTTTGCACCGGAACAGAAGATTTCCGGATGTGAGAATATAAAAGAACTTGAAGAAAAGCTGCGGTCTTTGCTGGAAAAAAATTCTTCTATTGATGCAGTAGTGGCGCGATATGATGAGCTGGCAGCTGTAGCGCTTTCTGTAGCGCGAAAGATGGGAAAAAAAGTGCCGGATGATCTGTCGGTGATAGGATTTGATAATGATTTTATAAGTAATTATGTAAGTCCGACTCTTACAACTGTAGAGATTCAGAAAGAAGAAGTGGGAAGAGCTGCAATGGAAGCACTTCTTGCATTGATTCGAAATGAAAAATTGGATAAAGAAATAAGTTTTGCAGCGAGACTTATTATACGGGAAAGCACAGAGAAAAACAAAAATAAATAAAACCTGCTGTAAAGGCAGGAGAAAGAAGTGAAGGTATGTTAGTTACAAGCAAGGAAATGCTGGAAAAGGCACGCAGAGAACATTATGCAGTACCGGCGATGAATACACAGGGGGGAAACTACGATATTATTTGGGCAATCTGTAGAGCAGCAGAAGAGATGCATTCTCCTGCGATTCTGGCTCATTATGTGGCTACCGGAGCCTATTCAGGAGATGACTGGTTTGTAGAAGTATGCAAATGGTGTGCAAATAAAGTAAGTGTACCGATTGCGATCCATCTGGATCATGGTGACAGCTTTGATATCTGCATGAAATCATTAAAGAATGGATTTACTTCTTTGATGATTGATGGCTCTACAAAACCGATTGAAGAAAATGCCAGACTCACAAATGAAGTGATCAAGGTGGCGAAATGCTTTGGAGTTCCGGTAGAAGCTGAGATCGGAGAACTTTTAAGATTAGATGAAGCCGGGGTTCAGATGGAAAATAAAAATGTAGCAAATCCGGAACAGGTTCGTCAGTTTCTGGATTTGTGTCAGCCGGATTCTCTGGCTATTGGAATTGGAAATGCTCATGGATATTATAAGGGTGAACCGGATATCAAACTGGAAGTTCTGGAAGAAGTAAGGAAATTTACAGATATTCCATTTGTTCTTCATGGATGTACAGGTATGAGAGAAGATATCATCAAAGAAGCTATTAAGCTTGGTGTTGCGAAGATCAACTTTGGTACAGAAATCCGTTATAAATATGTAGAACATTATGAAGAAGCATTGAAAACAAATCATCAGGGACATTCATGGAAACTGTCACAGCTTGCAAATGATGCTTTGACAGAAGACATTAAAAAGATCATCCGTCTTGCAGGTTCAGAAGGAAAGGCCTGAGAAGATAAAAGCAATTAAAATAAAATCACAAGGGAAAATTAAATTCAGGAGGAAATATAAATGAAAAAAAACAGTGAACTGACTTATAAAGAAATGTACCAGCAGCCGGCTTCTTTTCAGGCTGTCAATGATACTCTGGAGGATATTTTCAAAACTCTGGACAAGGTATTCTTCGGTGAGAAAAAATATGATGAGCTGATCTTTACAGGATGCGGAACTTCTCTTTACCTGGCACAGGCTTCAGCAGCAGCTTTTTCCACTTATACAGGAATTCCGGCAAAGGGAGTTCCATGCTCTGAGCTGTATTATTTCCCGGAAACTTATGTAAAAGAAGGAAGAAATGTGCTGATCCTTCCGATCACCAGAAAAAGCTATACTACAGAAGTAAGAATGGCTATTGATAAAGTTCGTACTTATCCTCAGGTCACTACACTGGCTATTACCTGTGATAAAGACAGTGAAAAATATAATGACTATTACATTCTTTCACCGGATACAGCTGAAGACAGTGTTATCATGACCCGTTCTTTCACAAGTATGTTATATATGGCAGTTATCATGGCTATGTATATAGGTGGTAAGAAAGATGAAATTGCTGCAATGAAAGATTATGCTCCATATTCTGAAAAGGTTCTGAAAGAAATGGATGAACTGTCTGCAAAAATCATGAATGAGCATAAAAACCTGAATCTCTACATTATTCTTGGACAGGGTATTTATTATGGTGTTGCCAATGAATGTATGAATAAGATGAAAGAAATGGGACTCAGCAATTCTGAAGGATATTATGATCTGGAATACCGTCATG
>NZ_JBWJVP010000195.1:0-27778 GCF_056339915.1 Blautia sp. ZXY-1-B12
AAGGTGCAAACCTTTAAATGGCCCAGTGGCTCAGTTGGTTAGAGCGTCGCCCTGTCACGGCGAAGGTCGAGAGTTCGAGTCTCTTCTGGGTCGTTAGCAATGAGCTGACGAGTTTGGTAAATTGCATATGGATATGGAATCTTAGCTCAGCTGGGAGAGCATCTGCCTTACAAGCAGAGGGTCATAGGTTCGAGCCCTATAGGTTCCATACTTGGATGGATTCCCGAGTGGCCAAAGGGGGCAGACTGTAAATCTGTTAGCAACGCTTTCGAAGGTTCGAATCCTTCTCCATCCACTTAGCTTAACAGCTAAGCCGATGTGGCTCAATTGGCAGAGCAGCTGATTTGTAATCAGCAGGTTATCGGTTCGAGTCCGATCATCGGCTTTTGATTTTAAAAATTAATATCGCGGGGTGGAGCAGTCTGGAAGCTCGTCGGGCTCATAACCCGAAGGTCATAGGTTCAAATCCTGTCCCCGCTATTTTGCCCAGATAGCTCAGTTGGTAGAGCAGAGGACTGAAAATCCTCGTGTCGCTGGTTCGATTCCGGCTCTGGGCATTCACTTTGAAAGTGATAATTAAATAATATGGAGCATTAGCTCAGTTGGTAGAGCACTTGACTTTTAATCAAGTTGTCCGGGGTTCGAATCCCCGATGCTTCACTTTAAAACTTCTGTGAGAATATCACAGAAGTTTTTTTGTGTTTTTTTAACCCTAACATCATTTTATGGAATTACTATAGAGAAATAAAAAAGTTCTAAAGTTTTATGCTTTTTCATATATTATTAGTACCTGATACCATTAACCGTAGGAAGTGCGCAGTCTTAACGGTGGACAGGCTGTTTGAAGTCGGTAGATGTAATGCAGAACAGGAGGAGTTTTTATGAAGAGTCCTTTAAAGAATCTGAAAAAATATTTTCAGTTAATCATGACTGCTCTTATTTGCTTTGTAATGGGAGTCATTGAAGACAAGAAAAGAATCTGCATAAAAGATACAGATTCTAAAAAAGACAGAACTGTTTTGCGTCCGGATGATAAAAAGAACAACAGAAAAAATAAAATCATTTACTGGAATGAACCACGAATCCAGAATAGAATAAATAGAGCTGTATATTTTAATACGGGGTAATGAAGCCCCGTATGTAGAAACTATCGCAGTCCTCTCAATTAATGAATTTGAGACAGTTCAGCAGGATTTTATATTCTGATGAGCAGGATCAATATGCATTATTTACGAGGATTGCTATATAACAGAAGTGTTATAAATAATATACATACAGATAAATATATATGTATATACTAAAAAGAAGAAGTTTATAATGATGGTCTGATATGAGAAAGTCTTTTTTCCCTGGAACAATGGGAATCTTTGCTCTGTTTTTTGTTCCCTATATAGTTACAATTATTTTTAATGGTGCCAACACTACATTGATCAATAAAAAATTTAATGTGGAAATGCTTCTGCCGGTGATCGTTTCATCGCAGATTGAAGACAAATATGAACTTGAGACTATAAAAGCACAAACAATCATAGCAAGATCAAATTTTTACCGGACAATGAAAGAGGAGAAAAATCTGGCAATAACTTTATGTCAGATAAAGGAAGAGATGGAGGGGAAATCCCTGGCTTGTGTAATTTTACAGAATAAGTACGAAAAAGCAGTAACAGAAACAGAAGGAAAAGTCATTGTATGGAATAAAGAATTAAAGTTAGTTCCCTATCATGAATTAAGTGCAGGACAGACAAGAGATGGAATGGAAGTTTTCCACAACGAAGATGATTCGTATCTCAGATCCGTACACAGTCTTGTGGATAAAAATGCAAAAGATTATTTGAATAGTGTATACATAAATAAAAATGTCCTTCCGGAAAGAATTGAAATAAAATCCAGGGACAGTGCCGGTTATGTTACAGAAATTCTGGCTGACGGGAAAGTGTTGGAAGGCGAGGCATTCAGAAAAGGAATGGGACTCACGTCCTCAAATTTTACAATTCAGAAGTCTGGAAAGGAAATACGATTTTTATGTAGAGGAAAAGGTCATGGATTAGGATTCTCACAATATGGAGGGAATGAGATGGCAAAGGAGTCTGCGAATGCAAAAGAGATATTACAATATTATTTTCCTGAGATGGATGTGCTGAACATAAAATCTGTAAATTGCTGAATAGATACGAATATTCTGGACACCCTATAGATATGAAGATGAAAACAGAGGTGAAAGGAATATGATGAATAACAAAGTGACAAGAATCATTGCCAATTCCGTTGGACTGGCCGCTGTAGCAGCATTGGGAATTACAGTTTATCAGTTAGGTACCTCCCCGGTCAAAGAGAAAACTCCTGAAGAAAAAACAGAAAATGTCGGTGAAAGTACACAGGATACGGAAGAACAATTGAGTGAAGATGCAGGAACGAATCATGTGGAGTCAGAAAATCAGTGGATATCCGATGACGGGGAAGATTTGGATGATACAAAGGTTACATTCCAAAAACAAGGAATGTATGGGGAAACAGCTCAGAATACTGTGGATAATAATGAATCAGATAATACTGCAGATGTGGATAAGACTGACAATGCTGTAAATTCTCAGCAAGCAGAAGAATCATCAGTAAATGCAAATATGAAATCCCAGACGATATCAGAAGATCAGGCAGATGAAGCAACAGATGTTTCGGCATCGGCCCTGAATCTTGCGACAGTAAATTTTTCGGAAGATACATTAATGGAGTGGCCGGTGAATGGAAATGTTCTCCTTGATTACAGTATGGATCAGACTACTTATTTTCCGACGCTTGATCAGTATAAATTGAGTCCGGCTATTGCTGTCGGTGCAGTAGAGGGAGCACCTGTGGTAGCTGCTGTTAATGGCAAGGTTTATTCTATAGAGCAGAATGCGCAGACGGGTACTACACTGACAATGGAACTTGGAAATGGATATCAGGCTGTTTATGGACAGCTTACAGATTTGACAGTGTCAGAAGGAGATACAATTAAAAAGGGAACGACGATAGGATATATTGCACAGCCTACAAAATATTACAGCACAGAAGGAACCAATCTTTATTTTGCAATGAAAAAGGATGGAGAACCAATAGATCCGATTGAATATCTTCCATAATGAAATAGAAGAAAAAAACAGGGCTGCCGTAGATCGGCAGCCCTTAATTTGGTATAGGGCCGAGACAGTAACGTATAAACAGTACTTTGATATTTGCAACAGAAATGATATGTGTAGTATAATACAAAATATGTAGTGATTCAGCAGTTAACAATTCGTGGATATCAGATTAGGGGCAAAATCTCCCACAAATTGTGACATACATCTTGCGGAAAGCATTTTTCAGACACGCTCTAGCATCATAAAATACTGCTGGTTATAAAAATACTTTCGGAAATTATACAGACAGCATGAAAGAGGAGCTTTTTATATGAATATTAATGAGATTGCCAAACTGGCAGGGGTCTCCAGAGCTACCGTATCCAGGTATCTGAACAATGGTTATGTCAGTGAGGAAAAGAAAAAAAATATCAGCAGAGTTATTGAAGAAACCGGGTATCAGCCTTCTTCACAGGCGCAGAGGTTGCGTACTAAGAAGACAAAACTGGTCGGAGTAATTCTGCCAAAGATAGATTCCAATACGATCAGCCGGGAAGTTGCCGGAATCAGTGACATACTTACCAAAAAAGGATATCAGCTGATACTGGCAAATACAAATAACAGTGTTGAAGAAGAATTGAAATATCTTTCGCTGTTTAGGGATAATCAGGTCGATGGTGTTATTTTTATTGCCACCATATTGACAAAACAGCACAGGGAAATGATGAAGGGATTTAAAGTTCCGATTGTTTTACTTGGACAACAGCTGGATGGTTATCCATGTATTTTTCAGGACGATTATAAGGCTGCTGTAAATCTTACTGAACAGATGGTGAAGACAGGAAAGAAGTTTGGATATATTACAGTTACGGATAAAGATGAGACAGTTGGCAGGCAGCGAAAATCAGGTGTGGAGAAGGTTCTTGGAGAAAATCAGATCACATTGGAAAGTGGATGTGTAAAATGCGGAAATTTCACATTAGAGTCAGGATATGAGAAAGCGAAAGAACTTTTTACGGAGCATCCCGATGTAGATACATTAATCTGTGCAACAGATACCATGGCAGTTGGAGCGGCAAATTGGCTGAAGGAGAACGGATATCAGATTCCTCAACAGGTTCAGATTGCCGGAATGGGAGACAGTTTTCTGGGAAAGATCATAGAACCAAAGCTGACTACTGTACATTTTTTTTATAAGACAAGTGGAATGGAATCAGCAAAAGTGCTGGTAGATTTGATAGAATCTAAGGAAACATCATCTGTACATAAAGAAATAAAAATGGGATGTAAGGTGGTACTCAGAGAGTCTCACCGAAATATATGACTGAACATGAAAGAGGAACTCTGAGGCAATCATCAGAGTTCTTTTTTTCCGGATAATTGGATTTACATATATTAATTTACATATATTAAAGGGAGTGTTTTGGAAATAATATATAAAAAATGGATATAATATTTGTGATATGTTACATATTTACAAATAAAAAACGCCCAGATATAATAGCATATATGAGAACGATTCCATAAAAGTACATACAATCCATAGGAAATACATATTGGTGATCAGATAAGAAATATCGTGAGAGTGCAAGACATCTGCTGAGTTATAATCAGATATCAGAGTAAATTTGGAATGGTATAAGATGATATTAAGGTTAAAAGGTATTTTTATAAGATTAACAAGTGAAATTTGTTGAATATGTGAGAATTTCAAAGTGTACATTTATATGAGAACGATTCCATAAAAGGAGGATATTATGGATTACAGAAAAACAGCACAGGAGATATATGACCATATCGGTAAAAAAGAAAATATTATTTCCGCAGCTCATTGTGCCACACGTCTTCGCCTAGTTATCAGTGATAATTCAAAGGCTGATAAGGAATATGTTGAGAACATTGAAGGTGTAAAAGGTGTTTTCTTTGCGCAGGGACAGATGCAGATCATTCTAGGAACAGGTGTAGTTAATAAAGTATATGATGAGTTCATCCGGATTGCAGGAGTTTCTGAGAGCAGTAAAGAAGAGCTGAAAAAAGTTGCGGCTTCCAGGGCAAATCCGGTACAGAGACTGATCAAGACACTTGGAGATATTTTTGTGCCGATTATTCCTGCAATTGTTGCAAGCGGTTTCCTGATGGGAATTATGGAAGCACTGAACTTCATGGTAAACAATGGATTTTTGAATATTGATACCAGCGGTTCTATTTATACATTTGCACAGCTTTTCAGTAATACGGCATATACGTTCCTGCCAATCCTCATCGCATACAGCGGTGCTAAAGTGTTTGGTGCAAACCCGTATCTGGGTGCAGTTATCGGTATGATCATGATTCATCCGAATCTCCAGAATGCATGGACAGTTGCCACAGAAGGTGTTAAAGCAACTCAGAAAGTATGGTTTGGACTTTACTCTATTGATATGGTCGGATATCAGGGGCATGTAATTCCGGTTATCATTGCAGTATGGGTATTGGCTCAGATTGAGAAGAGACTTCACAAAGTAGTGCCGGCAATGTTTGATCTGTTTGTTACTCCGCTTGTAAGTGTCTTTGTAACAGGATATCTGACATTATCCATTATCGGACCTATCTTTGTCACTGTTGAGAACGGACTTCTGAATGGGATTCAGTGGCTGATCGCATTGCCATTTGGTATCGGAAGTTTTATTATGGGTGCGTTTTATGCACCGACGGTGGTTGCCGGTGTTCACCATATGTACACGATCATTGATCTTGGACAGTTGTCTAAATTTGGAGTTACTTACTGGCTGCCTCTTGCTTCTGCAGCGAATATTGCACAGGGTGGAGCAACTCTTGCAGTAGCACTTAAGACAAAGGATCAGAAGATTAAATCAATGGCAGTTCCGTCTGCATTAAGTGCCTGTATGGGAATTACTGAACCTGCGATCTTTGGTGTTAACCTTCGCTTTGGAAAACCATTTGTGATGGGATGTATTGGTGGTGCATTTGGTGCACTGTTTGCATCTGTTACAGGACTGGGGGCTACGGGAACTGGCGTAACCGGTATCTTTGGAATTCTTCTTTGTCTGAATAATCCGGTTTCTTATATTCTTATGTTTGTGATTGCATTTGGTGCTGCCTTTGTACTTACCTGGTTGTTTGGATATAAGGACACTAATGTTTCTGAAAAGACAGAAAGTGTTGAAGCTGTGGGAGATAAATCAACAACAGAAAAAAGCAATGCAGATGATTCTGTGCTTTATAGTGTATCAGAAGGAACTGCGATTTTGCTTTCCCAGGTAAATGACGCTACATTTGCTTCGGAAGTACTTGGAAAAGGAATTGCCGTAATTCCATCGAAGGGTGAAGTTGTTGCTCCATGTGATGCTGTGGTTGAGACTGTTTTTGATACAAAGCATGCAGTTGGTTTAAGTACGGAAAGTGGTATGGAGCTTCTGATCCATATCGGGATCAATACAGTGGAATTGAATGGAAAATATTTTACATCTCATGTAAAGAATGGAGATCACGTAAAGAAAGGCCAGCTTCTGGTTTCCTTTGATATGGAGAAAGTTAAGGCAGCAGGATACGATGTGACGACTCCTCTTATTGTAACGAATTCGGATGATTATAAAGATGTGAAAATTCTGTCGGAAGATTCGGTAACACCATCAGATAAAGTATTGGAGATTGTGAAATGAGTACGCTAACTAAAGTTCTTGAAAGAAATATAAAAGTAATTGAAAAGAACGCAGATCTGACAGAAGGAAGATTCCGGCTTGGACATCATCTGATGCCGCCGGTCGGATGGCTCAATGATCCGAATGGACTATGCTGGTATAAAGGCAGATATCATGTGTTTTTTCAATACGCTCCCTTTGATGTGGAAGGCGGACTGAAATTCTGGGGACATTATACAAGCGAAGATCTGGTAGACTGGAAATACGAAGGGACAGCTCTTTATCCAGATTCTCCTTATGACTGTCATGGTGTCTATTCCGGATCTGCATTGGCAGAGAGTGAAAAACTTCATTTGTTTTTCACCGGGAATGTAAAGATTGACGGTGATTATGATTATATTAATGAAGGACGTGAGACCAGTACGCTTCATGTAGAAAGTGAGGACGGAATTCATTTCGGAGATAAAGAAGAGATAATTTCTTTTGAAAAATATCCGGAAGAGTTTACCTGTCATATCAGAGACCCGAAAGTCTGGAAAGAAAACGACAGGTATTTAATGGTTCTTGGCGGACGTCTTAAGGGAGATAAAGGTGCAGTTCTGGTTTATGAATCAGAAAATCTGAAAGAATGGAAATTTAAACATATAATAACCACACCGGAAGCTTTTGGCTATATGTGGGAATGCCCGGATTATTTCGAACTGGACGGGAAGAAATTTCTGTCTGTATCACCACAGGGCTTGAAGAGGGAAGAATTTCGTTTTCAGAATATCTATCAGTCGGGCTATTTTCCGGTAAAAGAGGATGGCTCTGTAGATGAAAGAGACTTTCGTGAGTGGGATATGGGATTTGACTTTTATGCTCCACAGACCTTTACAGATAACAGCGGAAGGCGACTTCTGATAGGATGGATGGGAATGCCGGATGCAGAGGAGGAATATACCAATAAAACCATTGATGAAGGCTGGCAGCATTGTCTTACCGTACCGCGGGAACTGAGGGTAAAGGATGGAAAAATATTCCAGTATCCGGCAAAAGAACTGGAGAGACTCCGAAAAGAGAAAACAATTCTTGATGATGAAAAATCAATTGTTGAGGTTCGTGTAGAAGTAAATGAAGGTTTTGATCTGTTAATTGAAGATATTGCAGTGACAGACAGAAGTTTTCAGATCAGTATGGGCGGACAGATGCTCTTTAAATATGAAAATGAAATTGCGGAGATTGGATTTTCTGAAATTGCGGGTGCAGGAAGAAATAAGCGGAAAGCGAAAGTCAGTGAACTGAACAATATCCGGATTCTTGCAGATACTTCTGCAGTGGAACTTTATCTGAATGATGGAGAGATTGTATTCTCAACCAGATATTATCCGGATCGTGAAGATCTGCAGCTAAAGGTAAAAGGCGGAAAATTCAGGGGAAATCTCTGGAATCTTCGAAAAATGATATTCACAAAATAAGAAAATAAACGTATAATAAAGCAGGTGGGAAAGAAAATCCGCAGTCGGTTTCCCTGCCTGCTTTTTTGACATATTGGTATTTCTGGTGCTGAGAGATCTGGCTGTCAGAAAGAATATGTGTCCGGATGATATACGTGTTTTAAACCGACTGTTTATTATAGAAACAGGGACGACCGCAAAAGATAGCAGTTGTCCTTTACATAAATTATAAAAAATTTCAAATAATGCAATTCCAGACAATAAGACAGTTGCTTGATTATAATATATGACTGTCGGGTGATTATGATGAATTATACTTACATTGTTAAATGTGCAGATGGGACTCTTTATACAGGGTGGACAAACTGTCTACAAAAACGTATGAAAGCACACAACGAGGGAAAGAACGGCGCGAAATATACAAGGACCAAAAGACCGGTTACACTTGTATATTATGAAGGATTTTCAACAAAAGAAGAAGCGATGAGACGTGAATATGAGATTAAACAATTTACCAGAAATAAAAAACTGGAGTTGCTGAGCTTCTGAACCCGTCAGATAAGGAGAATAAGAGAAAATGAAAAAGATGACAAAATGGCTTGCAGTATGTGCAGTATGTGTGATGGGCAGTGTCCCGGCCATGGCAGCAGAAGTACCGGATGTTACTGTAACACCGATCCCGATTGAAACACCGGCTCCGGATGTAACACCAATCGAGACACCTGCACCAACACCCATACCGGAGGTGAAAAATGGCTGGTATGAGTATGGAACAAAAAATAAGAAATATTTTAAAGATGGATAGTATCTTACAGGAATGCGTAAAATCCATGGTGGAGTTTATTATTTCAGTCCCAAAGGATTTATGAAAACCGGATGGATCAAATACAATAACAAGAAATATTATTTTGGTTCCAATGGAATACGTTACAGTGGCGTTAAGAAAATCAGCGGAAAATATTACTATTTCAGTGACAAGGGTGTTCTGAGAACGAAAACAGTTAAAGTTGGAAATACAATTTATTATTGTACAGAAAAGGGAATTCTGGAAGCCTGGAAAAAAGGAAATACGATTTATTATCCAAATGGAAAGAAAATGAATTCCACCAAAGCGTATGAGTATGAGACTTTGCAGAGAGCAAAGGATGTTGTCAGCAAGATCACAAAACCGAGTATGTCAAAAAGTGAGAAATTTGAAACCTGTTTCAGATGGGTAATGTATCAGCATTATTACGATACCAGAAGAATATTTTATAATCAGACTGCATGGCCTGCGTTATATGCAAACGATTATCTGATACTGAGCGGAAAAGGCGGGGACTGTTTCTCAGATGCCTGTTCGTTTGCCTATCTTGCAAAGGCTCTTGGATATAAGAATGTTTATGTCTGCGTAGATACAACGGCAACTGACGGAAGCGGTCATTGCTGGGCTGAAATCGGAGGCAGAGTATATGATCCGCTGTTCGCAGAGGCGAAGAGCTATTATGGATATTTTGGCGTGGGATATGGATCCTATGGATTGTATCCGGAAAGAAGAGTAGCTGTGTAATATAAAAGCTTTCCTGCAGGGATTATGCTGCAGCAGAGAAAATTGTATTGTTAAGGGGTTGTAGCACCGGAAAAAATCCGGTGCTGCAACCCCTTGTTTTGTTTATTGGCAAATTGACGGTTATACAGGTAGTGGAGCAACAAAAAAGTACATGACAATGAAATGGCAGGCACTTCCAAGCATAACGAAGATGTGAAAGATCTCATGGGAACCAAAATTCTTATGTCTGGAATTAAAAAGCGGAACTTTTAATGCATAGATCACACCACCGATGGTATAAATGATTCCGCCTGCAAGAAGCCAGTCAAATCCTGCACGTGGGAGTGCATGGAAGATTGGAACAAATGCTAGTACACACAGCCAACCCATGGCGATATACAGTACAGAGGACAACCATTTGGGACAGGTAATCCAACAGCCCTTTAAGATAATGCCGAGGACTGCAATACTCCATACCAGCGCGCACAGAATATATCCAATGCGGTTATGAAGAACAATCAGGCATACAGGAGTATAGCTTCCGGCGATCATCACAAAAATCATCATGTGATCCATTTTTCGCAGCCGTCGATTGACCTTCTCTGTAGAATCTACAGAATGGTAAATGGTACTGGCTGCATAGAGCAGAACCATGGTAAGGATAAAAATACTTAAAGCAACAATATGGAGCACATCATAAGAACGCGCTGCCTTGATAATAAGAGGAACTGCTCCGACTGCAGCGAGAAGAAGGGCAATACCATGAGTGATTGCACTTCCGGGATCTTTTAATTTAAATTTCATAAAAACGCCTCCATTCATTCAGATAAATACAATGAAAACAATATAACATAGTTTTAAAAACTATATATCAAGTATATAAATACTATAACACAAAAAAACAAAAAATCAAGGGCTTATTTTGGAAATCAAAGAAATGTTTGTCCGGCAATGCAAATGAGTTACAGGGTTGCGAAGATGAGGAAAACAGTTGAATCTATATGATAAATCTCCTATAATACAAGTAAAGTAAGTGGTAAAGGAGACAGTTCCATGGGAAAAACCATAACGATATGTTTTACAAATAATAAGGGTGGAAGTGGAAAAACCACAACCTGTTCAAACCTTGGAGCGGCGATGGCTCAGGCAGGGAAAAAGGTTCTTCTGATCGATGGAGATATGCAGTTAAATCTTTCTCTTGCCTTTTTTCCGGAGCACTGGGTGCTGGAGCAGGCGAAAGGAGAGAAGAATCTGTATTGCGCAATCGGAAAACAGGAAGAGCTCAGCGGTTATGTGGTACATACTCCCTACGAAAATCTGGATCTGATACCATCATCTACATTGATGAGTTCTATAGAATATGAACTTTTTACAAAATGGCAGAGAGAATTTATCCTGCGAAAATGCATTCAGAAGATAAAGGATGCAGGAAATTATGACTATATTCTGATTGATGCACCTCCTACGCTGGGGGGTTGGGTGATGAATATCCTTTGTGCATCAGACCGGGTAATTATTCCTGTTGAGGCAAGTCCATGGGGAATGTTCGGACTTGCGAATATGTTTGAATTTCTTAATGAAGTAAAGCAGATTACTCCGGAACTGGAAGTTGCCGGAATTGCAGTGACAAAGGTAGATACAAGAAAGAGTTATTATAAACAGACAATGGAAACACTGCATGAACTTGAGGATATTCATGTATTTGAGCAGATCATCAGAGTGGACAGCTCTGTAGAATGGTCACAGGATAACAGTATTCCGGTTGTGGAATATAAAAAATCAAGCAGAAGTGCCAGGGAATATACGAGATTGGCAGAGGAGGTCATGGAATTATGTCAGTAGGCAGGGAGAGTATTCGGCGTGCAGCAAATGCAGGTGCCGGGAAAACCGTAAAGAAGCCCGTTGTATCCACAAAAGAGGCAGAGAAACCGGAAACAATATCTGTTACAGAAGAAAAGAAAAAAACAGCAAAAGGTTCTGTTCATATTAATGAGGAACTGCCGGTATATCTTCTTTAAAAGTTACTTGTAAGTGCTTGAGTATTTTGTTATTTTATAGAATATAATCAAGTGGTTGCGCAAAAAGTGGGGTATTTTATGGAAACAGAAGAAAAGAAGATATATACAATAGAAGATATCGCCCGGGAGCTTGGGGTAAGTAAGACTACGGTATCACGTGCTATTTCAGGAAAGGGAAGAATCAGTCAGGCTACAAGAGACAGAGTACGGGCATTTATAAAAGAACATGATTACAGACCCAATGTTGTGGCAAAGGGGTTGGCACAGCGTAAAACTTATAATATTGCACTGCTGATGCCGAAGGATTATGTTGCCACAGAGTTCCTTTTTTTTAAAGACTGTATGAATGGAATCTGTGAGATGGCTTCCTCCTATGATTATGATATTATTATTTCTATGATTGATGGAGCAGATGTATCGCAGATACAGAGACTGGAGGCAAATCGAAAAGTCGACGGGATCATTGTAAGCAGAGCAGTGGTAAGTTCCAAGGTACAGAAATATCTGAAGAACTGTAAGGAACCATATATATTGATCGGCCCGTCTTCAGATCCGGAAGTTCCGTTTGTAGATAACAAGAACCAGGAAGCCGGAAAAGAACTGACAAGTATTATGTTGATGAAAGGTTTTCGGAATCTGGCACTTCTGGGTGGAAATCAGTCCTATAATGTTACCGGAAGCAGATATCAGGGTTTTCTGGAAGCACATGAGGAAATGGGAGTTTCTGTTAACGAAAATCTAATCTTCATGGATACGGATAATCAGGCAGCAGTATCTGATGCTGTGAAGAGACTGCTTGAAGAAGGCGCGGATGGTATTGTCTGTATGGATGATGTGATCTGCAGCATGTGTCTGAGCAGTCTGAGGGAAAAGAAAATATCGGTTCCTGCAGAAATAAAAATAGCCAGTATGTATGACAGTAAGAATCTGGAATATAATAATCCACCGATTACCAGTATACGCTTTGATACGGTAAGACTGGGAAAGATGGCATGTGCGAAATTACTGAACATCCTGGGAGAGAAGCCACTGGAGGATACAGTGCCTCTGAACTACCAGGTAGTGTTGCGGGAGTCGACACAGTAGTATATGGATGTAAAATCCGATCAGATTATAGAAATTGAAAATGAATGGCAGGATTAGAAAGTTCTCTGTATTTATTGTAAGGATCAATAAGCAGAGAACTTTTTGTGTATAAAAAAATCGGTTGAAATTCTCTGGACAATCTGATTTTATCAAAATGAAAACGGTTGCACAAATCAAGTATATCATTGTATGAAAAAACGAAAAAATCAAACTGAATTGTGCAATATGACAAAAAAAGAGTTTTGAAATTAGATAATAATGGCTAATTGACTTTATAAATATAAAGGAATATACTAAAAATATGAACAAACGGTTGCGCAAACAAAACTGAGGGCGTTTATTACGCAAATCGGATGCGGGCTGTTTAGGCATAACCATCAAAAACAGGAGGAAGAGAAAATGAGAAAAAATGTAAAAAAGGTGATTGCACCGTTACTGGCAGCAGCTATGGCACTTTCCTGCACAGTATGTGTAAGTGCAGCAGAGGATGAGACAATTAAACTGACTGTATGGGGAGCTGAAGAAGACCAGAATTTATTAAAAGAACTGACAGATAAATTCCAGGAGAAGTATGCAGATCAGAAATTTGATATTCAGATTGGCGTAGAATCTGAGTCTACTGCAAAAGATACTATTCTGACAGACGTAGAGGCTGGTGCAGATGTATATGCATTCGCAGATGATCAGCTTCCGGATCTTGTAAAAGCAGGAGCACTTCTGAAACTTGATGATTATGCAGAAGCACTTCAGCTTGCAGATACAACACTTGATGATGTAAAAGCTGCAAACGTTGAAGGCGCTATTGATGCAGCAACAATTGATGGCAGTCTGTATGCATTTCCAAGAGCAGCTGACAACGGATATTTTCTTTACTATGATTCATCTGTAATTTCCGAGGAAGATGCAGCAAGCTGGGACAGCCTTCTTGAAGCAGCTGATAAGGCCGGAAAGAAAGTTGGTATGACACTTGCTTCCGGATGGTACAATGCTTCTTTCTTCTATGGAGCAGGATTTACAACAGGACTTAATGATGACGGAACAACAACTATGGACTGGAACGGAACAAGTGCTGATGGATATACAGGTGTTGATGTAGTAAAAGGAATGCTTGATATTACATCTAATCCGGCATTTATGGCAGTTGCTGATGGTGATATGTCTAATCAGCTTGCATCCGGTAATCTGGCAGCATGCGTTTCCGGTACATGGGATGCAATCACAGCAAAGGAGATATTTGGTGACGGATATGCAGCAACAAAGCTTCCTACATTCACAGTTGGTGACAAACAGGTTCAGCAGGGATCTGTTGCCGGTTACAAATATGTTGGTGTAAACGGCTATTCTGAGAATTCCGGATGGGCAGTTCTTCTTGCTGAGTACCTTACAAATGAAGAATCCCAGCAGATGTTCTTTGATCAGAGAGAAAGCGGTCCTTCAAACAAGAATGTAGCAGCATCTGATTCTGTTCAGGAAAATGTAGCACTTGCAGCACTTGCAGCTCAGTCTGAATATGCACAGGCTCAGAAGGTTGGCGGAAAATATTGGGATCCTGCAAAGACATTCGGAGAACTGATTGCACAGGGAACATTATCTGCGGATGATGATAATGCAATCCAGGAAGCACTTGATAATCTGGTAGAGGGTGCTGCTGCTTCTGTAGAATAATTGTAAAATAAAAAAATTATATAACAGATTTTAAAAAATGGCCCATATGCATAACGGCATGTGAGCTGTTTTAAGGAAACGGCAGATGCTGTCTGAGAAAAGATAGTAACAAAAATGAAATGACGAGGAGGAGAGATATGGCAGCACAGGACAATAATTCTGCTGCAGCGGCAGTGAGTGGATTCTTTAAATCCATCGGTGGATTTTTTGCTGACTTTGGTACTGCTGTAGTGAAAGGTGATGCCTTTGTAAAGCTGTCCCTGATCTGGATGGGCGCAGGCTATGCAAAGCGTAAACAGTATGTGAAAGCAGTACTGATGACATTGCTGGAGATCGCAGTGATCGTTTTTTCAGTGAAATTTGCAATGCAGTATGTACCAAAATTCAGTACCCTTGGTACTGTAAAGATGGAAAAAGTCTTTAACATGAAAACAATGAAAAGTGAATTTAATGATTATGATAATTCCTTTACGATCCTGTTGTTTTCATTGTTCAGCTTTGTTGTATGGTTTGCGGCAGCTGTTGTGTGGTTTAAGAACGTGATCAATGCTTATACACTTCAGAAAATGGAAGAAGCGGGAAAGCATATCAATACTTTTAAAGAAGATCTCAGATCACTGACAGAAGAGAAGTTTCATATTACATTACTGACACTTCCGGTACTTGGAGTTGTGATTTTCACATTAATCCCAATCTTACTTCTGATCTTTGTAGCATTTACAAATTATGATCAGCAGCATATGCCTCCTACTGAGTTGTTCTCATGGGTAGGTTTCAGTAACTTTATCAGTTTGTTTGGCGGCGGCGGTCTTACATCTACGTTCGGATATGCATTTGTGCGGGTTCTGGGATGGACACTTGTATGGGCTTTCTTCGCAACATTTACAACTTATATCGGAGGTATCCTGCTTTCACTGCTTCTTAACAGCAAGAAGACAAGACTGTCGAAGATGTGGCGTACTTTATTTATCGTAACGATTGCAGTCCCGCAGTTTGTATCACTTCTGCTGGTGCGTAATTTCTTCTCCAATGGTGGTATCGTCAACACAATCTGTCACAGCATTGGACTGACCGGATTCTTAAGAAGCATAGGACTTGTGTCCACAAGCTATATTCCGTTTCTTTCTGCTCCGGGCTGGGCACATGTAATGATCATTCTCATTAATATCTGGATTGGTGTTCCGTATCAGATGCTGATTGCAACAGGTGTTCTGATGAACCTTCCTTCTGACCAGCTTGAGAGTGCAAGAGTAGACGGTGCAACAAACTTCCAGATATTCAGAAAGATTACAATGCCATATCTGCTCTTTGTAACAGGACCTGCTCTGATCACAGACTTTGTAAAAAATATTAATAACTTTAATGTTATTTATCTGCTCACACAGGATGTTTATACAACAACTAATCAGGCAATGGCAAGCTCACAGGCAAAAGAGGTTGACCTTCTGGTTACCTGGCTGTTCCGTCTGACTCAGGATTACTACAACTATAAGATGGCATCAGCAATCGGTATTATCGTGTTTATTATCTGTGCAGTATTCACCCTGGTTGCATTTAACAGGATGATCAAGGGAGATAAGGAGGGAACATATCAATAATGAAAAAGATGAAAGACAGTCGTACTTCTTCTATAGTATTACATAATTTATTGATCGCAGTGCTGGCATTTATCTGGCTGATCCCGATCATCTGGCTGTTATGTACTTCCTTCAGTGCATATTCAGGAATGAATACCAGTACATTTTTTCCGAAGGAATGGAGCATCAGCAATTACATGAAGCTGTTTCATTCAGATTCTGTATCTCAGTTTCCGCAGTGGTTTCTGAATACATTTATCATTGCATGCTTTACATGTGTGATTTCCACTATGTTCGTACTGATGGTTGCATATGCAACATCTGTTATGAGATTCAAGATGAGAAAACCGCTGATGAACATGGCAGTTATCCTGAATCTGTTTCCTGGTATGCTGGCAATGATTGCAGTTTACTTCACACTGAAATCTTTTAATCTGACAAACAGCTATGCCGGTCTGATCATGGTTTACTCTGCTTCTTCAGGTCTTGGTTATTTGATTGCGAAAGGATTCTTTGATACAGTTCCGAGAGCACTCTGCGAGGCTGCCAGAATTGATGGATGCAGTGAGGCAAGAATCTTCTTCCAGATGGTTCTGCCCATGAGCCGCCCGATTGTTGTTTATACAGTTATCAGCAGTTTCCTGGTGCCATGGATGGATTTCGTATATGCAAAGATGATCCTGAATGCCGGTATTTCTTCCAAATATACAGTTGCCATTGGTCTGTACAAGATGCTGGATAAGAGCCTTATCAATTCTTATTTTACTCAGTTCTGCGCAGGTGGTGTACTGGTATCCATACCGATTTCTATTCTGTTTATGATCATGCAGAAATTCTATGTGGAAGGAATTACAGGCGGTGCTGTAAAAGGTTGATATTATGAATATGACAACGGGAAGAAGAGGAATCGTTTGGAAAACTCCGGATATCACAGCTGATGGGCTGAAGATGTTTGCATGTATCACTATGCTGATCCAGACAGTTGGAATTGCCATTATTGAAAAAGGCCTGATCCATTTAGACCAGTATACTCAGGAGAGTCTGAACCAGGCGATGTCTCAGGATTCCCGTTTGATGACACTTGCGGGAGTCGGATCCATTATGCAGCTTATAGGCGGGATGGCGATTCCCGTATTTGCGTTTCTGCTGGTAGAGGGATTTCGTAATACATCGGATTATAAGAAGTATCTGATCATGATGGCTGTTACTGCACTGGTCAGTGAGATTCCATATGATCTGGCAATCTGCGGAAAAGTATGGGACTTTTCCAGTCAGAACGCAATGATCACGATGTGTATCTGCCTGATTATGCTGAAATGCTTAGATCTGTTTAAAGAAACTTCCGGATTTACAGGTGGTATGTTAAAGGTACTGATCCTGATCGCAGCTATTGTCTGGGTGAGCATTTTCCGGGCAGAGTATGGACTTTGTATTGTTCTGCTTGTGTTTGTGTTCTATGTGTTTGAGACAAGAAATGTGCTGAAAACAGTGCTGGGATGTATTATCAGTCTGATGTATGTGACCGGACCGATTGCGTTCTATGGAATCTGGTGCTGCACTGGAGAGAGAAAGGATTACATCAATAAATATGTCTATTATGCTTTTTATCCTTTGCATTTGCTGGTGCTTGGAGTAATTGCAAACTATATCCTGTAAGAAGAATGAAATCAAATCCCGTCTGCTTTGACTGAGAAAAGTAATAAGCAGCGAGAATAGTGTGTTTTGAAATTGGATAGAGTATTAAATATGATAGTGAAAAAGAAAACGACTGAGAATAGAGAATTAAGAGAAATGTTTTTAAATGATTAATAATATTGATATTAGTGATTAAATGTGTTGAAATATGCTCATGGAGGTATTGCTATGAACACATCGAATATCACTAATTATAAACCAAAAGATTTTGCTGAATTATTAGGTGTCTCTGTGAAAACATTACAGCGTTGGGACAGGGAAGGAACGCTAAAAGCAAATCGAACTCCAACTGACAGGCGTTATTATACTTACAACCAATATCTTCAATTTAAAGGCATAGATACAGAGAATGACACTCGACAGGTTGTTATTTATGCAAGAGTTTCTATAAGAAATCAAAAGGATGATTTACAGAATCAGGTATCGTTTTCACGTCAATTCTGTAATGCAAGAGGAATGATTGTAGACCAATGTATTGAAGAGTATGGCAGTGGTTTAAACTATAACCGCAAAAAGTGGAATCAGCTGTTAGATGAAGTAATGGAACAAAAAATTAAAACCATCATAGTTACACATAAAGACAGATTTATCAGATTTGGATATGACTGGTTTGAAAAATTCTGTATGAAGTTCAACACAACTATGGTGATAGTGAACAATGAAGAACTATCACCGCAAGAAGAACTTGTACAGGATATTGTATCTATACTTCATGTTTTTTCCTGCAGATTGTACGGATTTCGTAAGTATAAAAAACAAATAGAAAGGGATGAAGAGATTGCTAAAGAGCTTCAAGACGGAAATCAATCCAACTGAAGAACAGAAAGCCAGGATCCGCAGGACGATAGGCACTTGCCGATATGTCTATAACTTCTACCTTGGTCACAACAAAGCCCTGCATGATAATGGTGAAAAGTTTATGACTGGTAAGAGCTTTAGTCTATGGCTTAACAACGAATACATTCCAGATAATCCTGACAAAACATGGATCAGGGAAGTGTATTCAAAAGCCGTAAAAAAGTCTATCGAAGATGGATGTACTGCTTTTACAAGATTTTTTAAACATCAGAGTGATTTTCCTAAATTTAAAAAGAAAGGTAAATCTGATGTGAAAATGTATTTCGTCAGAAATAACCCAAAGGATTGTCAATGCGAAAGGCACAGACTTAAGATCCCAACTCTGGGCTGGGTCCGTATCAAAGAAAAAGGATATATCCCAACAACAAAGGATGGATATATGATCAGAAGTGGTACAGTGTCTGTTAAGGCTGGCAGATTTTATGTTTCTGTTCTTGTAGAGATCCCTGATGTCAATATCGACAATAACTCAAACGAGGGAATCGGTATAGACCTTGGACTAAAAGATCTTGCCATTGTCTCAAATGGAAAGACATACAGGAACATCAACAAATCGGCAGGATTAAAGAAACTTGAAAAACAACTGATCCGGGAACAGAGAAGTCTTTCCCGAAAGTATGAAAATTTAAAGAAAGGAGAGTCCACTCAAAGAGCAAATATACAGAAACAAAGGCTTAAGGTACAAAAACTTCATCATAAAATGGATAATATCCGTACGGATTACATTAACAAGACAATCGCTGAGATAGTGAAAACCAAACCGTCTTACATAACGATTGAAGATTTAAATGTAAAAGGAATGATGAAAAACAGGTGTCTTTCAAAAGCTGTTGCATCTCAGAAGTTTTATGAATTTAGAACAAGGCTTAAAGCCAAGTGTGATGAAAACGGCATTGAATTAAGGGTAGCAGATAGATTTTATCCGTCTTCAAAGACCTGTCACCATTGTGGTTCTGTCAGGAAAAACTTAAAGCTTTCAGATAGAATTTACAGATGTGAATGTGGCTATGTTGCAGACAGGGATCTCAATGCGGCACTTAATTTAAAAGATGCTAAAACTTACAGGATTGCATGATTAAAAGCAAATGTAAGTATGTACCGAAGGCTATTTCGGGAATTAACGACTGTGGAGTGTACAAAAACCTGTGAGTAGCGTATTGCCTGCAATCGTCAAAACATACACAATGAAGCAGTAAGAAGTATTCGTAAGGACTTCAATTTCTCGATGTGTTTGGGTATATTTAAACACATTTGGAGTGGCAGAACAAGTATGGACTTTAGAACAGATAAACTGCTCCATGGCGGTGATTACAACCCGGAACAGTGGTTAAAGAGGCCGGATATTCTGGCAAAAGATATTGATATGCTGGAGGAGTCTGGCTGTAATGTAGTAAGCCTTGGGATTTTTTCCTGGTCTACACTGGAACCGGAAGAAGGTGTATTTCATTTTGAATGGCTGCAGGAAATCATTGATAAGCTTTATAAAAGAGGAATTTCTACAATTCTGGCTACACCGTCAGGTGCAAGACCCAAATGGATGGCAGACAAGTATCCGGAGGTACTTCGTGTAGATGAAACACGCCACAGAGCCTTATTTGGATTCAGACATAATCATTGTTATACTTCTCCTGTTTACAGAGAGAAGGTACATATTATTAACAAAAAGCTGGCACAGGAGGTTGCCACACATCCGGGTGTGATCCTGTGGCATATTTCCAATGAGTATGGCGGAGAATGTCATTGTCCGCTGTGCCAGGAAGCATTTCGTAACTGGCTGAAAGAGAAATATCAGACTATTGAAAATCTGAATGATAAGTGGTGCACCACTTTCTGGAGTCATACTTATAACAGCTTTGACCAGATCGAGAGTCCGTCTAAGATTGGTGAGACACAGCTTCATGCACTGAATCTGGACTGGAAACGATTTGTTACTCATCAGACAGCGAATTTCATTCATCATGAGATTGCAGCATTGAGAGAGGGAGGAAGCACACTTCCGACTACTGCTAATCTGATGCATTATTTTGGCGGTTTAGATTATTTTAAGATTGCAAAAGAGATTGATGTGGTTTCCTGGGATACTTATCCGACATGGCATAAAGAAGCAGTGATCGATACAGCTTATGACAATGGTATGTGCCATGATCTGATGCGTTCTCTGAAAGGAAAGCCGTTCTTCCAGATGGAATCCTGCCCGACTTCTACAAACTGGCAGAGTGTGAGCAAATTAAAGAAACCGGGAATGCTTTTTGCACAGTCCATGCAGGCAATTGCACATGGCGGAGAAGGTGCTCTCTATTTCCAGATTCGCCAGAGCAGAGGTGCTTCTGAGAAGTTCCACGGAGCAGTGATCGATCATTACGGTGGAAATGATACAAGAGTGTTTAAAGAAGTTTCCAGGGTTGGAGAAGTTCTGAAAGAGTTAAAAGAACTGGCAGGAACAACTGTGAACAGCTCGGTTGCCATGCTTTATGACTGGGACAGCCAGTGGGCAATGGAGGACAGCCAGGGACCCAGAAATAAAGGGCTTCATTATCTGGAAGCAATGCTGAAATTCTACAGAGGTTTCCGTAAGCAAGGCGTGAATGTGGATGTGATCGATATGACCTGTGAACTGGATAAATATAAAGTACTGGCTCTTCCAATGGTTTATATGTTCAAGGAAGGTTTTGCCAAAAAGGTTCGTGCGTTCGTGGAAAACGGCGGTACATTGATCACAAGTTACTGGTCCGGAATTGCAGATGATACAGACAGGTGTTATCTGGAAGGAACACCACATGGACTGATGGATGTACTGGGAATCAGAAGCACAGAAATTGACGGCCTTTATGACTGGGAAGAAAATTCTTTTGTTCCTGTGGCTGGCAATGAACTTGGACTGGATAAGACTTATACATGTAAATATCTGTGCGACCTTGTGGAGCTTCGCGGAGCACGTACTTTAATGACCTACGGAAGTGATTTCTATGAAGGCTATTCCTGCCTGACAGTGAATGAATATGGCAAAGGTAAGGCATGGTATGTGGCAGCAGATGCTGATAAAGAATTCTATGGAGACTTCCTTGAAAAAGTGCTCAAAGACAGCGGCGTTTCCTGCGGAATCAAAGAAGAAATCCCGGATGCACTGGAGATCACAGTGAGAGAGAATGAAAATGAGAAATATTATATTTATCAGAATTTCGGAACAGAAGCTGTAAGCATTCCCGTACCGGAAGGCGAGATCAGCTGGATTTATGGCAATGGCAGTGATAAACTTAAAGTTTATGGTCTTGTAGTTGCGAAGGTTATCGTGTAAAATAAATAACGATGGATGAGGAAATCCCTTCACTTTAAGCAGAGATTGAGACTGCCTGGTGAAGGGATTCTTTTTTACTCAGGTTTAACCGGGAAAATGATACAAAAAGTTTTTAATTGTATCAGGAAAGGTATAGAAATATGATTTCAAAAACTCAGATCAGATATATGGCAAATTCTTCATCATACAGTAAAGGTGCAGAACTTTATGCAACAGGAAAAGTTTTGGATATGGATGTAAAAAATATGGGTGCGTCTGATGAAATTGTTGCATCTGTAAAAGGCAGTGGAAGAAATATCTATGAAGTAGATGTATCAATCGATACAGAGAATGATGAAGTTGATACCTGCTATTGTGAATGTCGGGCATATGCAGAATATGGTGGACTTTGTAAACATTGTGTAGCGGTTCTTCTGCAATATAATGATTATGAAAATGATATGGATAGTTATGATTACGGACAATCTGTAGAAAAAATTGTAAAAGGTGGTCTGACCCATACGATCAGAAAAGGAGTGCAGATGCATACCACGCCGGAATTGGCTTCATTATTGCAGAAGCAGGCAGTTGCGAAGTCTCTTCCACTGATTCAGGGAAGCACTTATGGAAAAGTAAGGCTGGAACCATATTTTAATTTTGACGGAAGAACATTTACAGTAGAATTTAAAATAGGAATTAATAAAATGTACGTACTGAAGGATGCATTTTCCTTTGATGTTCATATAGCAAATCAGGATGATTATAAATATGGGAAAAATCTTCAGTTTGTCCATACAATAGAATCCTTTGCCGAGGAATCCAGACCGCTTGCGAAATTTATCTGTAAATGGGCAGACAACAACAGGCAATTTCACAGATCCTCTTCCTATTATGGATACTATATGGGAACTCTGGAAAAGGTAAGGCATCTGGAGCTGTCAGGAAATGAACTGGCAGAATTTTTGCTTTTGATGGAAGGAAAGACATTGCAGGGAGAATCCATAGGAACCAGAAACACAACCTGGGAAATAACCAGAGAACATCTTCCGAGAAAAATGACCATAACAGGTGCAAAGCAGGGAATTGAACTGAAGGTAAGCAAATTTACGTGTGCGGCAAATACGGAACAGTATAAAATTTGCTTTTATGATAAAAAGATTTATATTGAGAATGTAGAAGAGCTTTTACCTGTTAAGGATTTTCTGGACAGTTTGTCTTTGATCCCCGGTGAGAAAGCGTTTATAGAAAATAAAGATGTACCGGCATTCTGTCAGGAACTTTTACCGGTGATCCAGAAGTTTTTTAAATGCAGAATGGTTGAATTTCATCCGGAAAATTATGGAATGGTTAAACCGGAGTTTCGATTTTATCTGGATGCACCGCAGGAAAATATGGTTACATGTAAGGCGACTGTTAAGTATGGAGACAGGGAATTTTCTTTATATACAACGGACGATATTGCAGCAAGGGATATGAATAGAGAAACAGTTGTCAGAAATGTGATTCATAAATATTCGAATGCTTTTAATCCATTTGAACAGTGTGCGGTAATTGCGGATGATGAAGAGATGGAATATGAATTTCTGACAGAAGGAATTCAGGCACTGCAGGCAGTGGGAGAAGTATTTATTTCTGATGCGCTGAGACGGATTGAAGTCCGGAATTCGCCAAAGGTTACAGTAGGTGTTTCCCTGAGTGGAAATCTGCTGGAGCTGAGTATGACAGCAGGAGATATTTCAAAGGAAGAACTGATTGACATTCTTTCCAGATATAATAAGAAGAAAAAGTTCTATCGTCTGAAAAACGGAGCTTTTGTAAATGCAGCAGACTCGGGTCTGGATACAGTGGAAGAACTCAGGGCAGGGCTTCAGCTGACGGATAAGCAGATGAAGCAGGATAAGATTGAAGTACAGAAGTACCGTGCGTTGTATTTGGATGCACAGTTGAAAGAGAATCCGGTTGTTTCGGCAGTAAAGGATAAATCTTTTAAGTCGCTGGTAAGAAATATGAAGACCATTGAGGATAATGATTTTGAGGTGCCGGAGAGCCTGGATAAAGTTCTGCGGGAGTATCAGAAACGGGGATTTCTGTGGATTAAGACATTGAATTATAATGGATTCGGCGGAATACTTGCAGATGATATGGGACTTGGAAAAACGTTGCAGGTGATTGCATTTCTACTGTCAGAATTTCTGGAAAGAAGGAATACTGTTGTTGAAAATATAGCAGTAAAAGAAACTGCAATGTTAAATATGCAGAGTGAAATTGAGACAGTGGAACAGGCGTGCAAGGCAGCAGAGGCGCAGAAAGCTGATGGAAAGAAGGCAGATGGACAAACTGGAAAGCTGCAAAGAAATACATTAATTATAGCTCCTGCATCATTGGTATATAACTGGAGCAGTGAAATTCAACGTTTTGCACCGGAGCTTACAGCAAAGATGGTGACAGGGACTGCAGCAGAGAGAAGACAGATCCTGGCAGAAGCAGATTCTGAGGATATTCTTCTGACTTCCTATGATTTGCTGAAAAGGGATATCAGCGAATATGAAGGATATAAGTTCAGATGTGAGATTATTGATGAAGCTCAGTATATCAAGAATGCAAACACTCAGGCTGCGAAAGCAGTAAAAGAGGTTCAGGCAGACTTCAGGCTGGCTCTTACAGGAACTCCGGTGGAAAACCGCCTGAGTGAATTGTGGAGTATATTTGATTATCTGATGCCCGGTTTCCTTTACAGTTATAAGAAGTTCAGGGAAGAAGTTGAAATTCCGGCAGTTCAGAATTCAGATGAAGATGCAATGAAACGTCTGCAGAAAATGATCCGGCCGTTTGTACTCCGAAGATTGAAGAAGGAAGTGCTTACAGATCTGCCGGATAAGCTGGAAGAGAATATGTTTGTACAGCTAACAGGAGAGCAGCAGAAGCTTTATGATGCACATGTGAAACGGATGATGCTGATGCTGGATAAGCAGTCCGAAGAAGAATTTAAGACCTCAAAGATTACAATTCTGGCAGAGCTGACAAAATTGCGCCAGATCTGTTGTGATCCGTCTCTTATTTTTGCAGATTATAAAGCTGATTCTGCAAAAGTGGATATGTGCCTGAATATGATCAGTAATGCAGTGGAGAGCGGACATAAGATTCTGTTGTTTTCGCAGTTTACGACAATGCTTGACCATCTTGCGAAGCGCCTTGAAGAGGAGAAGATCAGTTACTATATGCTGACTGGTTCTACAAGTAAGGAGAAGCGTGCACAGATGGTAGAGAACTTTAACACAGATAACACACAGGTATTCTGTATTTCTCTGAAGGCAGGAGGAACCGGTCTGAATCTGACGGCAGCAGATATTGTAATCCATTTTGACCCATGGTGGAATCTGGCAGTGCAGAATCAGGCAACGGACAGAGCACACAGAATTGGTCAGAAGAATGTAGTGAATGTATACAAGCTGATCGTGAAGGATACGATTGAAGAAAATATTTTGAAACTGCAGGAAAAGAAACGTGAACTGGCAGATCAGATCCTGGAGGGCGAAGGGCTTAACGGAGGCAGCTTCACAAAAGAGGAACTGATGGAATTACTTTCCGGGAAATAACCGCTTGATTGCAGTTAAATGGCATTTTTTGTAAATACAGAAATGTATATTCTCCCTGTTTTTCCACATAATAACCATACAACACATGATATGGAAACTGAAGGGTACAAAGACAGTAAACTTCGATAAAAGGAAAAACAGGAGGAAGAAAAGTGCATGAAAGCGACAGGAATTGTTCGGCGCATAGATGATCTGGGGCGTGTGGTCATTCCTAAGGAGATCAGAAAAACGCTGCGGATAAAAGAGGGGACACCACTGGAGATTTTTACTGACCGGGAGGGGGAGATTATTCTGAAAAAGTATTCCCCTATCGGAGAACTGAATGTTTTTGCAAAGGAATATGCAGAGGCGCTGGCGCAGTCAAGCGGGATGGTAGCGTGTATCACAGATCACGATCAGGTAGTGGCTGCTGCGGGACAGGGAAGCAGGGAATATATGGGAAAACCTATCAGCAAAGCTCTGGAAGATGCAATTACGGAGAGAAGCTCTGTGTTTGCCAACGGAAATGACAGAGGCAGGATACCTGTGACTCAGGAACAGAGAGAACCTTTGTATTCCCAGATCATGCAGCCTATTATCAGTGCAGGAGATACAGTAGGTTCGGTTCTTTTACTGGGAAAGAATGAAAGAGATGTGATGGGTGAATCAGAGAAGATGCTCATCAGAACAGCAAGCGGATTTCTGGGAAGACAGATGGAACAGTAAAATTAATAGAATCTTCAGCAGCTTATAGTGGCGGCTGAGGATTCTTTTTTGTATAATAAGAAGCAGTTATGATTTTCTGGAATTGTTATAGTAATAAAATTGTTATGGCAATGAGAGTTGGAAAGGAGACATATTATATGGCTGCAATATATCTGGCACCGTTTTATCTGTTGGTATGCGTGTATATCCTGCTTCGCAGCCTGCACTGGTTTCAGGTACTGCATACGGTTTTTCGGAATGTGTGGGTGTGCAGGGGGATTGGACTTGTATATTTATTTGTAGTGTTTAGTATACTGATCGCATTTATGGCACCTGCATCAGGATTCAGGAGATTTATGAAGCTTCTGAGTAATTACTGGCTCGGTGTTTTGATGTATACACTTATGACTCTGGGAATCGCGGATGGATTGAGACTGTTACTGAAATATCCTCTTAGAAATTTTGCCTTTCCGGGGAGAGAATTGCTTTTCAGTAATATGGGAACTGCTGTTGTGGGAGCTGTCTGTGCGGTGATCATTTCAACAGTCAGTATTTACGGAGTGCTCAGTGCCGGAAATATACATACAACGAAGTACAATATTTCTGTTGATAAAAAGGCAGGAAATATGAAGGAATTAAATGTGGTTCTGATCGCAGATCTTCATCTGGGATATAATATTGGATGCAAGCAGATGGAGCAGATGACAGAGAAGATCAATGAGCAGAATCCGGATTTGGTGGTAGTGGCAGGAGATATTTTTGACAATGAATATGAGGCACTGGATGATCCGGAAAAACTGGCAGAGATATTGAGAGGAATTCGGTCGAAGTATGGTGTGTATGCATGTTACGGAAATCATGATATTCAGGAAAAGATCCTGGCAGGCTTCACCTTTGGCAGTAAGGAAAAGAAAGAGAGTACCCCGGAGATGGATGAGTTTCTGGAGAAAGCGGGGATTACGCTTCTGAGAGATGAGTATGTGCTCATTGATGATTCTTTTTATCTGTATGGAAGACCGGATTATGAGCGTCCGGGACGGGGGATTGATAAACGAAAGACTCCGCAGGAAATCACAGAGGGTATGGATGTGTCACTGCCAGTGTTGGTTATCGATCATGAGCCGAGAGAACTTCAGGAACTGGCGGATACAGGTGTGGACGTAGATCTCTGCGGACATACCCATGACGGACAGGTATTTCCGGGAAATATTGTGATCAGATTCTTCTGGGAAAATCCCTGTGGTTATCTGAAAAAAGGAAATATGCATAATATCGTTACATCCGGTGTAGGGCTTTTTGGACCGAATATGAGAGTTGGGACTAAAAGCGAAATTTGTGATGTCAGCATATGTTTTAACTGAATCAAGTAAGTCCCCGGCTTCAACTGCCTGTTGATTTTTGCGGTTGGAGCCGGGGACTTGTCTGTTTTGTTACTCTTAATCTGAGTTTATGCTCAGTCGAGAGCTTTCTCACTCATTTCTTCCAGAAGATCTTTTTTCAGATCCCAGAGTTTCTGAGAAAGGTCTACATATACTTTCTGAGGATTTACGAAACGTCTGGATTCATCCCAGAGAGTATTCTGCTCTTTCTGGCAGTATTCGCGAAGTTCCATAACAGATGGA
>NZ_JBWJVP010000196.1:0-13208 GCF_056339915.1 Blautia sp. ZXY-1-B12
AAGATATAGGAAAGGCCAGCTAGATGATAGCTGGCTTTTTTATGTGTTTCAAAGGGGAAACCATTTCTTTTTTCTGGCTGGGATTCGCGAAAACTAGGAAGTTAGCTGGATATGGGGATTACTAAGAAAGAGGGGTAATTTTTTTACAGAATAGGTCGGGATTTTGACTTTGCAGTCAGGGCGTATTGCATGGATGGAAATGGCATGTTTATAATAAAAAATAAAAATGCACTTTCAGGAGGAAAAGATGGAGAATTTGAAGTTTTATGTAGATCAGAATGCGCCGAAAACTAAATTTGATCACTATTGGGAGAAATGCGTAGGTGCTTGCCATGCATATACTGCACTGCGTGAAGATTACAGAATGATGCTGAGAAAAGCCAAGAAGGATTTGGGATTTCAGTATGTACGTTTTCATGGACTTTTTAATGATCAGATGAGTGTGGTCAGAGAAGTTGAGCCTGGAAAATACGAATACAATTTCGTCAATATTGACAATATCTTTGATTTCTTATTAAGTATTGACATGAAGCCATTTGTGGAATTGAGTTTCATGCCCACACCATTTGCATCAGGTGATCAGACTTGCTTCTATTATAAAGGAAACGTTACCATGCCTAAGAGCTTCGAACTGTGGGATGGATTGATCGTTGAGTTGTTGAAACATCTGGAGAGCAGATACGGAATGGAAGAACTGGAGAAGTGGTTCTTCGAAGTGTGGAATGAACCGGATCTGGATTTCTTTTTTGCAGGAGACCAGGAAGATTATTTCTTATTATATGAACATACTGCCAGAGCAGTAAAAAGTGTAGGCGCAAACCTGAGAACCGGCGGACCGGCCACTGCCAATAATGAGTGGATCCCGGATTTTGTCAACTACTGTGAGAAAAATTCCGTACCGCTTGATTTTATTTCCACTCATCACTATCCATCAGATGATCCCAACTGGAATGCAGATATGCATCTGGATAATTTCTTCGGAGAAGAAGTCAACTTAAACAGCGATGAGATAGACCGTAGAGGACTGCTGACCAAGATGGTACGTATTGCGAAGCATGAAGCAGGAAACCTTCCATTATATTATACAGAATGGAACACTTCAGCCAATGAGGGAGACGAATTCCATGATACACCTTACAGCTCCGCATTGGTAACCAAGACTCTCATTGATAACTATGGATATGTAGAAGCATATTCATTCTGGACATTTTCTGATATCTTCGAAGAACATGGACAGGTTCCGGGAGAGTTCAGGGGTGGATTCGGACTGCAGACCATTCATGGAATTCCGAAACCTGTATACCGTGCCTTTGAACTGATGCATCAGCTGGGAGAGGAACGGCTTCCGAAAGTAGAAGAACAGGGACATGTGGGAATCTGCCCGGTTGTGGACAAAGACGGCAGCCTTGCAATTCTGGTCTATAATCAGGAAATGATCGGAAAATCAGTTTCTGAAGAAAAAGTAGAAATTCATATCAAAAATGCCCCCGGTAAAAAAGCAGAGATTCAGAGGATTGATGATAACCATGCAAATGCGAAAAAACAATGGGAAGAAATGGGATGCCCTACTTATCCCACACCTGCTCAGGTGAAGGAATTAAAAGAGGCTTCTGAGTTGAAAACAGAGGAATTACCTGTTAAGGTAGAAGGAGAAGAAGCAGTGCTGGAATTTGCTCTTCCGGCATATGGTGTGGCATTGATAAAATTGGTATAGGAAATAAGAAGAGGTGGATGCATGAAGGGTTTGAAAAGGATGAAGATAAAGACAAAAATATGGGTATTGTTCCTTGCCTGCATTTTAATGTCGTCTGTCATTTCCATAGGAACAGTGGTATACAGCAGTCAGAAATCCAATCTGAAGCATATCGGTGAAATGACAACACAGACTCTTCATGCCATCGACAGCAACCTGGAGCTGATGATTGATCATGTAAATCAGGATACCTATGCAGTGTTCTGGAGCAAAATGTTTCAGGATACTCTGGAAGAGGTATCCAAAGGAAATCTGACTGTGAAGACTAGAACAGAATTGCAGGACTGCCTGACCAATATCATGCTGGCAGGAGATTATATTTCCTCTATTGTATTTTATGACAATATAGGAAATTCTTTTATGTGCAACAGAGAAGAGGTTGTTTCGAAGAAAGAAATTGCTGTAGAAGATGCCTACTGGTATGAAAAAGCCATAAAAAAGGATGGGGACTGGATCTTTGAGACAGATGGTGGAGGAATCGTCAGCTATAAAAGCAAAAACAGAAATATTCTCTCCATGATCCGTGTGATCAAGAAAAAAACAGATTATTCCAAATTGGGAATCCTCATGGTAAATATCGATGAGAAAACCATCCGCGAGATCTTCGATTCTGTGGGCGGAAATCTGAATTCCAATTTTTATGTGTTGATGAATGACATTTTGATCTTCGGACCGAAGGAAAAAGAAAACTATGATGTAAGCAAGGATATTATCGGATCCCTGGAAGAAAATGAGACAAAGATTGTACGCAGCGAAGAGAATTCCATGGTGTATAAAAAGATCTCATCTATGATAGATGGATGGACCCTAGCTATAGAGACACCTATGAGCAGTTTTTCCAACAGTATCAGTTATTTCGATACGCTCATCGTCCTGATCGTCAATATAGGTATGCTAATCCTGTGCTGGCTTTTTATTTCCCATACAGTGAGCAGACCGATCCAGAAAATGGAAGAACAGATGATGTATTCTAAATCTATTCCTGAGAACTTGGAGGTGGATGAAGAATGTGAGGATGAGATCACCAACCTGAAACGGACCTATAATAATCTGTTGAATTCTATCCGTAAGCTTCTGGAGAGAACCAAGGAAGAAGAGAAGATCATTCGGAAAAATGAACTGGATTCTGATCCTGGAGCAGATCAATCCCCATTTCCTGTATAATACTCTGGATGTGATCAGCGGCCTTACTCTGATCGGGGATCAGGACAAAAGTTTCCAGATGACACAGGCGCTGGGAAGATTTTACAGAAACAGCTTAAACAGTGGATGTCAGGTGATCACGGTGAGGGAAGAACTGGATATTATCAAAAGTTACATGACGATCATCAATATCCGGTATAATAATGAAATCAGCATTGAATATAAAGTGGATGAAAATCTGCTGGATATTCTGATGCTGAAACTGATCCTGCAGCCTTTGGTGGAGAATGCAGTCCATCATGGAATGCGCCAGAAAGAGGGCAAAGGGGAACTGTGTATTTCTGTGCAGGCACTGGACGACAAACTGATGGAAGTTTCTGTGAGAGATAATGGGGTAGGGATTCCGGAGGATAAGATCCGGCTAATCCTGGAAGGCGGATATAAAACTTCCAAGTCAGGATTCGGGCTTCACAGTGTGAAACAGAGAGTTGAACTATTTTATGGGATTGAGGATGCAGTATCCATATCTAGCCAGCCGGGATGCTGGACGGAAGTGAGGGTACGTTTTTCATACAAAACAGATGGTTAATACGAAGAAGAGGGACAGTAATGGAGAAGGATGTTATTAATATACTAATAGTAGATGATGAGAAATATGAAGGCATATTAATGGAAAAAAGCGTAGCCTGGGAATCGGAGGGGTTTCACATTATGGGCAATGTCCAGTGTGCAGAGGATGCGCTGGCACTGATGGAGAAACAGACGCCAGATATTGTGTATACAGACATTAATATGCCGAGAATAGATGGACTGGAACTGAGCAGGCGCATCCGGGAGACATATCCGGCAGTGCATATTGTGATCGTTACCGGATACCGGGAGTTCGAATATGCCAGAGAAGCCATACACATAGGAGTGGAAGAATTTCTGTTAAAACCTATCCAGTCAGATGAACTTCTGGCTGCTGCGGTGAAGCTGCGGGAACAGATCCTGAAGGAACGGGAACAGCAGTCGAAAGATGTGGAAATCTATCCGGTTCTCTGCCAGGAACTGCTTCGAAGGATCGTCACCGGGTATATTAAATCTGAGGAAGCTGAGGAAAAGCTTTCTGAATATCAGATCCGGCTGTGGAAAAACAAAGGAGTCCGGGGAGCTTTGCTCATCATGGATCTGGAAGATCACGATATTCTGCTGAAACTTCTGGAGATCATGAATGAAGCTCTGGGTGAAAAAAATTACGGGTATTTTTCCCTGGAGAAGAACAAGATATTTTTTGTTGTAGAAGAAACGCCGGAGATTAAAAAGCTGCTCGGGAATGCATTTGAACAGATTACTGAACTGGGCAAAGACGGCACAGTAGCTACATCAGTCAGCTGTTATTATGAAGAAATAGATGACAGTCCGAAAATACTCTCAGAATGTGAGGAAGCACTGGTAGACACTATGCGGGATGAGAGAAAGACCCTGATCTTCTACGAGGATTATATTGAATATATGCAGCAGATCAGTCATTCTTACCCGGTGAATTTCGACAGTTACAGGATCGCAGTGAAAAGTGGTGACCAGGAAGCGGCTGTTGGATTTATAGACCATTATCTGGAACAGTATATTTTTAACGGTCCGTTGATGATCTCTCAGCTTCGTAATCTGGGGGTTCTGCTCTTCCACAATACGATGTCTGTATTGAAGGAAAGCAATAAACACCTGGATAATGAAGAACAGGTAAAGATCCTGGAAAATATTTCAGGGATTAATACACTGCAGGAGTTCTGCAGAACACTGTATGCTCTAATCGAGGGAACCATACAGACGATTTCACGGAATGCAGGAGGAAATACAGTAGCTCAGAAAGCACAGGAATATATTGAACAGAATCTGGACAGGGAGAAACTGTCCCTGAACCTGATCGCATCGGATCTGTTTGTAAATGCCAGTTATCTCAGCCGTATTTTCAAACAGTCTGTAGGGGAAAGTATTACGAAATATATTATGCGCAAGCGCGTGGAGAAGAGTATGGAGCTTTTTGATACTACGGATCTGAAAGTATATGAAGTAGCGGCGGCCGTGGGAATGCCTGATGCACATTACTTCGGAACATCCTTTAAAAAGTACACCGGAAAAACAGTAAATGAGTACAAAAGTAAAAATCGCACCCTTTCAGGTAAATAATCTGAATTGAGAAAACGCCTTCCGGATTTTATAATATCAACATAACAAGTCACTTAGAGTTCATAATTCAGGGAGGAAAAAAATGAACAATTGGAAAAAGTTTACAGCAGCGTGCATGGGTGCTGCAATGGTTGGAACAACAGTTTTCGGAGCATCTGCAACAGTTTTCGCTGCTGATACAGTAACACTGGATGTATGGCATCAGTTTACAGACCCGGAAAGTGCACAGACACAGGCATTCGAGGCAGCGGTAGAAGAATACGAGAAAGAACATGAAAATATCAAAATTGAACTTCACGGTCTGGATACAGAATCCTATAAGACAAAAATCTCTACAGAATTCGCAAGCAGCGCTTCCGGAGTAGATGTATTTTATTACTGGGCACCTGGAAAACTGAAACAGCTTACAGATGCTGATAAAGTTTTACCGTTAAATGATTATGTAACAGATGATATTAAGAGCAGAATTAAAGAAGGTTCCACAAGCAACTTTGAACTGGATGGAAATTTATATGCACTTCCGATCGACAGCTATATGATGTGCCTGTTCTGCAACAAAGATTTATTTGACCAGGCAGGAGTAGAGATTCCTACTACTTATGATGAACTGATCACAGCCGGCGAAGCGCTTGCGAAACTGGACGGAGTAACACCATTGGCTGTCGGCGCAAAAGATGCATGGCTTGCAGGTGCTTTGTATGAATCACTTGCACTGAGAGAAGTAGGTGCTTCTGAAGTACAGTCCGCACTTCTGGGCGAAACAGAATTCACAAACGAGGGATTCAAGAAAGCAGCAGAAGATGTTGTTGAATTATACGACAAAGGAATCCTTGGCAAGAACCCTCTGGAAGACGGCGAAGCAGAAGCTACCGCAGACTTCCTCAACGGAAAAGTTGCAATGCAGCTTGACGGAAGCTGGTTCGCAGGAACTATCGACAATGCAGAAGACAGCGCTGTTAAAGATGTAGAAGTGATCACATTCCCTGTAGTTTCTGACGAGCAGGATGCAGCTGATTATGCAGGCGGTGCAAGTGCTTCCTTCTTTGTAAACAAAAACACAGATACACCGGAAGAGTCCGCAGATTTCGCAATGTATATTTCTGAGAAAATGGGCGAGCAGGCTCTGGAACTTGGCACAGGATTCCCATGCTGGAATACAGATGTTGACACAGACACGATCTCCCCGACATTTGTAAAATTAATGGATCTCTATGATGGCGTAAAAACAGGTGTACAGAACTGGGATGGTATCATAAATGCAAACGCAGCAGCTGTTCATCTGGAGCAGGCTCAGTCCTTACTTTCCGGAAACGCAGATATTGACAGCTTTATGACTGCACATCAGGATGCAATCAGCGCAGCAGAATAACGCAGGGATGAAACTATGAAAAAACTTTTAAGTAATAAGGCCTATATCGCTGTTTTCGTCGCACCGGGCCTGATCCTGTTTCTGGTAATGGCGGTGATCCCGCTGTTTACCACAGGATATTACGGACTGTTCAATTACGACGGAATCGGAGAAAAAGTCTTTATTGGATTAAAAAATTACAAAGAACTATTTACAACAGATCCTTATTTCCTGAGATCTGTATTGAACTCATTTATTCTGGCAGCAGGTTCTGTGTTTATTCAGATCCCTATCGCGTTATTCCTGGCCATCCTCCTGGCAAACGGGATCAAGGGAGAGGGCTTTTACAGAACTGTATTTTTCCTGCCGGTAGTAATCTCCAGTATGGTAATCGGACAGCTCTGGTGCAAGATCTTCAACAGTGAGGGACTTCTGAATGCGATCCTGGGTGCACTGGGAATGGTAAACGATACTGCATGGCTGGTAAATCCGAAAACTGCTTATATGACAACGGTGATCCCGGCAATCTGGCAGAGCATCGGATACCATATGGTCATCCTCTATGCAGGTGTGAAGAATATTTCGCCGGAATATTATGAAGCTGCGAAACTGGACGGAGCTACAGGATTCAAGGCAGCTACGAAGATCACGATCCCGCTGCTGACGCCGACGATTAAAGTATGTGCCACATTTGCACTGGTTGGTTCTCTGCGTGTATTTGACCTGGTATATGTTATGACAGGCGGCGGCCCGAACCATGTCAGTGAAGTTCCTGCAACATTGATGTATGATAATCTGTTTGTAAAATGCCGCTATGGTTACGGCAGCGCCCAGGCGTTCTTCATCGTGTTTGAATGTCTGCTGTTCAGCTTCCTGCTCAATCGCATTTTCAAAAAATCTGAAGAAAATGCATCAATGATTTGAGAGGAGACGCAGATGAAAATGAGTGCTATGAAATTAAAAAAGACCTTAATCTATCTGTTCCTGGCTGTATTTACCTTTGTTCAGATATTTCCGTTCTACTGGCTAGTAACTTTTTCATTCAAAAGTAACACGGAAATATTTGATTCCAACAACCTGGTGGGTCTGCCGAAAGTATGGCATTTTGGAAATTACTCCAAGGCCCTTATGGGAGGAGAAATCTTACGATATCTGTTGAACTCTGTTTTCTATGCAGCAGTGACAGTTGTTGTTTCAACACTTCTGGCATCCATGGTTGCATATGCGATTAATAGAATGTACTGGAAAGCAAAAGGAATTGTGGCAGCAATCTTCAGTTTGGGAATCATGATTCCTGTACAGGCAACTCTGCTTCCACTGTTCCAGGGACTGGATCGACTGGGAATCAGAGGCGGATATCTGGGACTGATGCTTCCGTATATTACATTTGCCATGCCGATGACGGTTATGATATTAAGCGGATTCTTCAAAGCTCTGCCAAGAGAGATCGAAGAGGCTGCATGTATTGATGGATGTAATATTTTCAACATGTTTTTCAGAATCATCCTGCCTATGATACGTCCTGGAATTGCCACTTCCTGTATCTTCGCATTCTTGAATACATGGAACGAGCTTTTATTTGCAAACACATTTGTAGACAGTTCACAGTACAAGACACTTCCTGTAGGAATTATGTCTTTTGTAGGAGAACATTCCACGAACTGGGGAATTATCGGAGCCGGTATGGTGATCGCTACACTGCCGACAGTAGTGATTTATCTGTTACTGAGCAAACAGGTTCAGGAGAGTTTTACAGTTGGAGCTGTAAAAGGTTAAATAGTGAACATAAAGAGAAACTGTATTTTCTGATCAGAGGATCATGGACTAGGAGATGCAGTTTCTTTTTTCGTGTTTAATCCCTTTTATCAGTTTACACATACCATTGTCTCCTGTACCATGGCAGCAGAGGAGTGATCAATTCCAAGTACGATTGGTCCACAGGGGTTTACAATCAGGGATTCCATGTACATCCGGAATGGCGGGGAAAGGTAATCGCAGATTGGAACTTTGAACTTCCTGCTCATGCTCATAATACTTGAAATGCCATACGCTGACTCATGAATATCAGATTTCATTAGGAAAATAAGGGACTGTCTATGGAGGTCTCTTGTTGTTATATGAATGGATATTTGTAAAATAATTCGATAATCTTTAATCCTACATCTACAGCAATATCCATTCCTTCAACAGTAATGTGTTCATAAGGTCCATGATAAGCATGTCCTCCTGTTCCGAGATTCGGGCATGGGAGTCCCATAAAGCTTAACTGGGCACCGTCTGTGCCTCCGCGGATCGGGGTGATAAGCGGCGGGATATTGCATTCTTTGCATGCTGCAGTTGCACGCTCAATCAGTTCCATGCAGGTGTCGATGATTTCTTTCATATTTCGGTACTGTTCTGTGATGGTAAGTGAGACAGTTCCTTTTCCCCATTTTTCATTTAAAATTTTAGTGATGTGTTTCATAGTTTTCTTACGGATATCAAAAGAAGTTGCATCGTGGTCACGAATGATATATTCGAGAGCAGCGTGTGAGACATCTCCCTTTATGGAATAGAGATGGAAAAATCCTTCATAGTCTTCCGTATCTCTTGGTGTGTCAGCGGAAGGGAGCATGGAATTGAACTCCATGGCAACAAGTGCTGCGTTGACCATTGTATTTTTAGAAGAACCCGGGTGTACGTTTACACCGGTAAATTCTACTACTGCTCTGGCAGCATTAAAGTTTTCATACTGGATTTCACCTTCTGTATCACCATCAAGTGTATAAGCAAAATCAGCTCCAAATTTTTTTATATCAAAATGGGCTGGTCCCATTCCTATTTCTTCGTCAGGGGTAAATGCAATGCAGAGAGGACCATGCGGAATAGTATTGTCATTGAGGTGTTCAATTATTGTCATAATCTCGGCAATTCCGGCTTTGTCATCTGCACCGAGGATGGTGGTTCCATCGGAAGTAATGAGAGTTCTGCCTTTTAATGTGGAGAGATGAGGGAACATTTTCGGGGAGAGAACTCTGTCGCTGGTTCCAAGTGCAAGGTCTTTGCCGTCATAATTCGGAGTGATAACCGGAGTAACCGGATGATCGCAGAAATCAGATACTGTATCCATATGAGCGATAAAGCCCAGTTTTTGGCGGGATTCATATCCTCTGGTTGCTGGAATATGTCCATAGACATAGCAATGTTCATCTACATCGGCATCTTTCACACCCAGTTCCCTTAATTCCTGAACCAGAAGTCTGGCAAGGTCAAACTGATACTGTGTGGATGGGGAAGTACCGGTTTCTTCACTGCTTGGAGTGAATACTTTTACATAAGATAATAAGCGTTCGTATGCTTTCATGAATTAATCCTCCTGGTATTGGGCTGAGATAGATATTTATCTTAGCATTGTATAGTAAGTATAACATGTTATGGAGTTTACGTAAAAATATTTCTTGTCAGTAGTCAGTAGCTCTGTTTCTCAAAAGAGAGCAGGGATCATCTCTAAAAATTATTCTGAAATATTTCAAAAAAATGTCGAGGTAAAAAAGAATCTAAGTGATAGAAATGAATACAGGTATTATATATATTTATAGCTTATACTTCGTATTACAAAAATAAAATGAAGTATTTAAGTGTTTGTAAATTTCAAAATGAAGTGAAATAAAATGTAAAAACGTCAAATCAACCAAAAAATTGGATGTAATCAACAAAAAACACACGCCAAAACGTGGAAATATACAAAAATATTTATAGATATTTACTTCACTGAAACAGAATGCTATATTCTAATCAACAAAAAACTTCAAAGTGAAATTAAATAAATGAAGTAGAAATGGAGTGCACGCCATATGAATGATTTATTTGTTCGCATCAGATTTTTGTTACCGTCGTTACCAAGAGCAGAGAAAGCAATCGCATCTGCATTACTTGAAAACCCGGAAGCAATTACACATTTAACGCTTGCAGAGATTGCAAGAGAATCAGGAAGCAGTGAAGCATCAATTATCAGATTCTGTAAAAGAATGGGATATGATGGATATTCTTCTATGAAGGAGGATTTCATCAGAGCTTTGGCAGAAGGAATGGAAATTCATTCAGAAGATATTAAAGTATCAGACGATATGAAGACGATTCTGAAAAAGGTTTATCAGAGTAATGTACAGATGTTGAGTGATACATTAGTTTTGGCAGATGACGAAAATTATGAAAAAGCATTGGATGCTCTTCTTAAAGCCAGAGAGATACATTTCTTCGGTGTTGGAGATGCCTTTGCAGTATGTCAGCTGGCATACATGAAATTTGGAAGATTGGGGATTCCGTGTTCCGTACATAGTGACGTAATGCTGCAGATGGTTACTGCAGGCAATCTTACAAGTGAAGACGTTGCGTTAGCTGTCTCTTATGAGGGTAGATCCAGAAATGTAGTAGAGGCAATGAAAATCGCAAAAGAGCGAGGTGCAGTTACAATTAGTATTACAAAAATGAATAAATCTCCTCTTCTCAGATATACAGATATCAGTTTATTTACGGCAGTAAATGACCTGACAGTGGGAAGAGATAAAGTAACCAGAAGAGTTTCAGATCAGTTTATACTGGATGCACTTTATCTGGGATATACGACGAAAATAAACAAAGGTTATAAAAAACAACTTCAGAAAATTCAGACAGTAATTGACTGTAATAAAATATAAACGAGGTGATCAATAATGTGCATTATAGCACCGTCCTTACTGGAAGCAGACTATAAATGCCTGGGAGAACAATTAAAAACAATGGAAAAATCCGGAGCTGAATATGTTCATATAGATGTAATGGATGGAAGCTTTGTACCGAATCTGGCATGTGGAATGAAAATGATTCATGGATTGAAAGGTGTAGCTGATCTGGTATTTGATGTTCATCTGATGGTAAATGAACCTGTTCGATTTGTAAAAAGAATGCAGGAGGCTGGAGCTGATGTAATATCTGTTCATTATGAGGCCTGCAGCAATGTAGCAGAAACTTTAAAAGAAATAAAGCAATGTGGAATTCGTGCAGGAATTGTTCTGAATCCGGAAACCTCGGCAGAAGTTCTTACAGAAGAAATCTGGAAGCTTGCAGATGTGATACAGGTTATGACCGTTCATCCGGGAAGAGATGGCCAGCACTTTATTGAAGATACACTTGACAAAATAAAAGATATCAGAAGACGGTCAACAGATACCGGAGAGTGGAAAGATATAGAAGTTGATGGAAGTATCAACTGTGGGAATATAGGAAAAGTAATAAAGGCCGGAGCAAATATCATTGTTTCAGGAAAGGCATTATTTAATGGAAATCTTGCAGAGAACATTGCCAATATGAAGCAACAGGCAGCCATGGAGGAATAAGATGAAATACGTAATTGGAGTGGATCTGGGAACCAGTGCGACAAAGACGATTCTGGTAGATCAGAATGGAAAAATCGTAGCCGAAGCGTCTGTCAAATATCCAATGTATCAGCCTGAAAACGGATGGGCAGAACAGGATCCATCAGACTGGTCAGAAGCAGCGATTTCAACAATTAAAAGTGTAGTTGAAAAAGGTCAGGTTAATGGAAAAGATGTGCGGGGAATTGGAATTTCTGGTCAGATGCATGGACTTGTGATGTTGAATGAGGAGAATCAGGTTATAAGAAGATCCATTATCTGGTGTGACCAGAGAGCTACGAAGCAGGTAGCGGAAATGCTGGAACTGCCAATGGAAAAATGGATGAAGATCACAGCGAATCCGCCAATGGCAGGATGGACGGCAGCAAAGATCCTCTGGATAAGAGAAAATGAGCCGGAGCTTTTTGCAAAGTGCAGACACATTATGCTTCCAAAAGATTATGTCCGCTTTATTCTTACTGGTAAGTATGCGACAGATGCATCAGATGCCAGTGGAATGCAGATGCTGGATGTAAAAAACAGATGTTGGTCGCAGGAAATTCTTGATTTTCTGAAAGTAGACAGAGAACTTCTTGGAGATGTGTATGAATCACCGGAAGTTGTTGGAAACCTTTTACCGAAAATTGCAGAGAAGTGTGGATTATCAACAGAAACAGTTGTGGTTGCCGGAGGAAGTGATAATGCCTGTGCAGCAATTGGAACAGGTATTGTAAGAGAGGGGCAGGCTTTTACAACAATAGGTACTTCAAGCATTGTATATACTCATCTGAAAAAATATCAGGAAATTCCTGAAGGTGCACTTCATTTGTGTTGCTGTGCAGTGCCTGGGTGTTGGCATACAATGGGAGGTCCTCAGTCGGCAGGTCTTTCGATTGAATGGATGAAAAATAATTTCTGTCAGGATTTGATTCAGAAAGCAGAAGAGGAAAATGTATCATTTTATGACAAGATAAATGAACTTACAAAAGATATTCCGATAGGAAGCGAAAGATTGATTTACCTTCCATTCCTGATGGGCGAAAGAACACCTCATATTGATCCCAAATACAGAGGTGCATTTATCGGACTGAATATCATACATGGACAGGCACATATGCTTAGGGCAATTATGGAAGGTGTTGTTTATTCCCTTGCAGACTGTAATGAAATCTTGAAGAAACTGGGAACAGAGGTTGTATCCATGCGTGCATGCGGAGGTGGAAGCAGAAGTCCTGTATGGAGAAAGATTATGGCAGATCTTTATAAATGCGATGTACATACATTGAAGCAGGAAGAGGGACCGGCATACGGTGCAGCAATTCTGGCCGGAGTTGGAACTGGAATTTATTCTTCGATACAGGAAGCATGCGATGCTTTTATTGAAGAAGATGGAATTACTGAATGCGATTTGAAAGAAGCAGAG
>NZ_JBWJVP010000197.1:0-66032 GCF_056339915.1 Blautia sp. ZXY-1-B12
CGCCTCTCTCTGCTGCAATTGCATTCAGACTGCGGATACTGTTAAGACGTTCCTCACTGAACTGGTCTGCATGGAGAAAACGTCCGTCTGTGTTGACACGGCTGTCTTTTGGGATTCCATTCAGGTATCGGTCTGTGAGCATTCCCTGCGCCAGAGGACTGAAAGAAATAATCCCCTTTCTCTTCTCTGCAGCAGCCTGCTTCAGACCATTTTTCTCAATCGTTCTGTTAAAAATATTATATGAATTCTGATTAATGATAAACGGACAGTGCAGTTCCTCCAGAATATCTGCGGCGCGTTTCATTGTCTCACCATCATAGTTGGAAATTCCAACATACAATGCCTTTCCGCTTCTGACAATCTGTGCCAGAGCCTCCATGGTCTCCTCAAGAGGAGTCTCCGGATCCATTCTGTGATGATAGAAGATATCTACATAATCCAGACCAAGACGTTTCAGGCTCTGGTCAAGACTGGCGATCAGATACTTACGGCTTCCCCAGTTTCCATAAGGTCCCGGCCACATATCATAGCCTGCCTTTGTGCTGACGATCAGCTCATCTCTGTATGCAGAAAATTCCTCTCTTCAGGATTTTTCCAAAATTTTCCTCCGCACTTCCAGGCTGTGGGCCATAGTTGTTTGCAAGGTCAAAATGTGTAATTCCATTATCAAATGCTGTGAAGCACATCTGCTTCATATTCTCATAAACACCGGTGTCTCCGAAATTATGCCATAAACCCAGAGATAACTCCGGCAGCATCAGTCCACTGGCACCACAACGGTGATATTTCATAGTTTCATAACGTTTTTCATTTGCCTGATACATAAGATAATTTCCCCTTTTCGTACAGTATGTCAAATCTGAATATTATTGTTACTATTCTCTATCTAAATAGCTCGTCTACGCAATTAACACAGTTATTTACGCAACAATGCATTTGATTTATTCTTTCTCTGTAATCATACATCCTGTTCCACTTATTTTCAACAAATGTATCAGCATTATTTAAAAAGCCACTTTCTGACTGAAAATGGCTTTTTTAACAAATAAACTATATTAAATTCCTTTAAAGCTAAAGGAGAACTCCATCTTTCCGTCTGCATTCAGCAGATATTCCTGATGGGTATATGCTCCCCAGCTGTCGTCACCGCCGATTCCCATCTGGCCTTTGGCTACGCGTACTACTGTGTAATGAATCTGTGGGCGTTCATATGGATGCATGGCATTTTCCATCTCATGTGGAGTGTATGGGAGTGCAGAGAACATCATTGATTCTCTATCCATTTCAAAGTACATTCCTCTGCCCTTGCGATCTGTGACTTTCGCCCAGCGTACTTCCTCTTTTGCTCCACATTCCTGCGGTACCATGTATCTTGCTATGTTGTCCACAATTTTATTCTGGTAAATGCCCAGTTTTCGCACCTTTTTTGCGATCTGCATAGGTCTCAGCTTCACCCAGTCCATACCACTGAACATTGTCGTAATCTGCATTGAATTTGAAAATCACCCCAAATTCCGGCATATCACCAAGTTCTTTTACAGGATCATAAGTTAAAGTTGTCTTCACTTTTCCATCGCCGAATACTTCGTAGGTGAGCTGACACTCACTGGCTGGTGTGGTTGGCATCAGATAGGTAAATGTTACTTTTACAGAGTGGTCTGTTTCTTCTGCCTGTGGTAAATTGGATGGGCCATATGCACCTTTTCTGTATTCTTTGTGGCTTAAATACATGCTGGCGACTTTCCACTGTGCGTAGCGCATCTGCATAAGATTTCCACAGTCATTATCTGTTGGTGCACGCCAGAAGTTTGGTTTCGGGATTGCTTCGATCATCTCTTTGCCCGCATATTTGTAAGAAACCAGACCACCATTGAGGACGGAGAACATTACTTCAAAGTGCTCGCCGCGGACACCAATGTTGTGTGTGCTTCGGATGATCTGTGGCTTCTTTACAAACGCATCTGATACACATACATCTTTTTCCGCTGTAATCGCTGTTTCTGCTGAATCTGATTTTCCATCCGGAACATCCTCTTTCACCTGATATACATACTGTCCAAATGCGATCTCATGGCCTGCAGATGCCCACACTTTTTCCTCTTTCAGATGGAAGGAAACAGTGACTGTATATTCTCCGACTGCTTCAGCCTTTCCAAAAGGCAGTTTATATTCTTTCGTACTCAATGGCTCAACTGCTGTTTCCAGTGCTTCTGTACAAATCACTTTTCCATTCTTTGCAAGTATTACCTTACAGTCAAAAGTATTTGTGTTTACAAAGAGGTTCTTGTTAAGCACTTTTACTGTATCAGCTGTCACCTCTGCTGTAATATTCTGATAATTAAATTTCACTTCCTGCATCTTCGGAGATGGCTCTCTGTCACCGCCATATGCGATTCCGTTACCACTGAAATTATAGTCTGTAGGGCGTTCTCCGAAATCGCCGCCGTATGCCTGGAACTCTTTTCCATAGCGGTCTTTCTTATAAATAGACTGGTCAATATAATCCCAGATAAATCCACCCTGATATTTGGGCTCTGTATCTGTCAGGTCAGTATATTTGTGCATGGCACCGCAGGAATTTCCCATGGCATGTGTGTATTCACAGCAGATAAACGGTTTGCTGTCATCCTTTGCCAGGAACTCTTTGATTGCTTCTACCGATGGATACATCTGGCTTTCCATATCACTGGTATCATTATAACTGCGGTCATGGAAAAGTCCTTCATAATGTACCAGACGGGTAGGATCATTCTTACGGAAAAGCTGAGACATTTCATAGATATCTTTTCCGCCAAAAGATTCATTTCCACAGGACCAGATCAGGATTGCCGGATGATTCTTGTCTCTCTGATACATGGAGTTGGCACGGTCAAGCATCATATCCAGCCATTCCGGTTTGTTGTGAGGAACAACATGCGTATAATCCTTTGTAAATTCCGCCACATCCCAGGAACCATGGGATTCCAGGTTTGTCTCATCGATCATATAAATACCATATTCATCACAAAGCTGATAGATCAGTGATGTATCCGGATAATGACAAGTACGGATGGCATTGATATTATTCTGCTTCATAATGCGAAGATCCTTGCGGAGTTCTTCCTCTGATACATGTCTGCCGCTGACAGAACTGAATTCATGACGGTTTACGCCCTTAAACACGATACGCTTTCCGTTCAGAGTCATAATGCCGTTCTTCATCTCGAAACGGCGGAATCCAACCTTCTGAGGAATCACTTCCTGAATATTTCCTGCTTCGTCATAAAGTTCAATTGTAAGATCATAAAGCTGCGGATCTTCTGCACTCCATAATTTGGGATTATTGATTTTCCATGCAAAGCTGTTCTGTACAGTCTTGCTGCTATTTGTTTTCTGAATATAAAATGCCTCTGCATCGGCTTCTTCATTTCCAGCTTCTGTAAGAGATTTTTTCTCTTCCAGCACACATTCTCCATCTTGCTCAAGTCTGAAAGCAATGCTTCCTTTTCCCCATGTCTTTACCTTAATTTCAAGATCTGCTACATCCAGATTCTCTTCCGGGATTGCACGGATTTGGAGATCATATGCATGGGTATCCGGAACTGTATAAAGATACACATCTCTGTAAATTCCGGAGAAACGGAAGAAGTCCTGATCCTCACACCAGCTGCTGGAAGTCCATTTGAATACCTGTGCTGCCAGCTTATTCTGTCCATCTTTAAGATAATCTGTCAGTTCAAATTCAGATGGGGTGAAAGAATCCTCACTGTAGCCAACAAAGGCTCCGTTCAGCCACAGTGCAAGTCCGCTCTCTGCTCCCTGGAAAGAAATAAACAACCTCTTTCCCTTCATATGTTCCGGCACTGTAAAATATTTCACATAGCTTGCAACCGGATTAAATCTCTCCGGAATCTGACCCGGATAAATTTCCTCATGTCCTTCCCATGGATACTGGACATTAGCATACTGGGGTGCATCATATCCTTCCATCTGGATATGTGCAGGTACATGAATGTCATCCCAGTCATAACAGCAGTAGTCCTCTTTCTCAAATCCCTGAACTGCACTTTTGTAATTGCGCGCATAATGAAACTTCCATAAACCGTTCAGACTATAGCGAAAAGAAGTTTCCGTCCCATCCTGCACAGCAGTCTGCATTTCATTCCCATCTCTATAATATACATGATCTGAATGAGCTTCCATTCGGTTATCGCAGAAATACTGTGGATCTTTTACCAGTGAATAATCAAATGCCTTCATACTCTTATGTTCTCCTCATGATTTGTTGTTTTATAACTTTTCTCTCTGCCTGCAATATTACATTTCGCCATGCATTTGTAAAATACTTCCAGCAAAATACTTTATATATGACTTTTTTCATAAAAATATCTTATACGATATTGCCAACAGCCAGTTATCTTTCATAAGCAAAATTATAACATTATACCAATCCGCATAGTTTGCATATTTGACTATATAATATTCATTTTCGACTTTTATAGATTGATCCTTCGCAGCATTTTCTCAGCCTGCACAACACTCTCCCAGAAGAGGAATAATCGGACTTCTCTTTTATCCGAAAACTCCCTATACAAAAAGGCAGGTGATCTTCACCTGCCCCACAATAGCACTGCATTTATTCAGCCTTCCGCTATCTTATTCCCCTTTAGTTTCCTTCTCTGCCATTCTTGAAAAAACCATCTCATATCCGTCATTTCCATAATTCAATGAACGATTCACACGACTGATCGTTGCTGTGGAAGCTCCGGTTTTCTCCGAAATATCAAGATAGGTTCTCTTGTCCATCAGCATCTTGGCAACCTCAAAACGCTGTGATAAGGAAAGAAGTTCATTGATCGTGCATACATCTTCAAAGAAAGTATAACACTCTTCTTTATCCTTCAGACATAAAATCGCTTCAAAAAGCTGATCTACAGCCTCTGTTCTGATTTTTTTACTCATTTTCATGCTCCTTTTAGAACTCTGTACTTCACTGGGCGGACATTTGTCTTTAAAATGTCCGTGTTATATTTCTAACAGTGATATTTTACCACGTTAAATTATAGGAAGCAAGCCTTTAACCTAAAAGAAATTACAGATTTTTTTATTTTCTCACAAAAACCTCTTTCGAAGAGTAAGGCAGATAAAATCATCCTCTTTGTGACGCAGCTCTACACCAAATAACTGCTTCTCAGTTTATCAGAATTTACGATTCACATACTTCCTTATTGCATCCACAGACCGATTAAGAACCAGCTCTTCCGGAAAATCCAGTTTTTCCAGCAGATCTCTCGCCCGATCAAACTCCCCGATCAGAAGATCAAAATGAGCATCACTGTCCATCACCACCGGAACCTGATATTTCTTACACAGATTCAGCATCACAGTATCATTCTCCACAGCATTCTGCCGGTTACAGTCCGGATCCATAGAATGATTATTCAGTTCCAAAACCTTCCCATATTCCTTCGCACCCTGAACCAGTGCCTCATAATCGATTTCATATCTCCCATCATCCGGATGCCCGATAATATTTACATACGGATTCTTCATCACATTCAGATAGCTTTCTGTATTCTCCAGCTTAGATCCCGGCTTCATGCATGGCATATGCAGACTGGCGATCACCACATCCATCCTCTCCAACGTCCGCTGCACCAGATCCACAGTCCCCTGGGCATCCAGAATATTCACCTCAGACCCCAGAAGAAGCTGAATCCCATACATCTCCCTGGGCACAATTTTCAGATTCTCAAAATAATACTTATGACAGGTCCCCGGCATAGCAGGCGCATGCTCCGTAATCCCCAGAACCTCCAGTCCCTTATCTGCAGCCGCTTTCGCCATCTCCCTCAGAGAACAATATGCATGACCACTCACCAAAGTATGTGTATGCAGATCCAACACTGAATTATATCTCATAACAACCCACTCCTCACTTCGTACAATATTCCCCCTCATTATACGACCATCCTTCTACCTCCACAAGCAAATTTTCCGTCCACCCATTTTTATCGTCCATTTTTACTCAATCCAATACCCCAAAAATCGCCAGCAGCCAGCGCAGAAAAATAGTGTGTTTGATGTGCATTTGCAGGTATCTTAGATATTCTTAGGTCAAAAAAATCTGCGTTATGAGCCGGCTGCATCACTGTCTGAGCGGAGTCTGCGACGGAGCGAGTTTGAGAAGCCGGCTCATGCCTTTAGCAGATTTTCTTGGCCTTAGAATATCTTAGATGCCGAAACCGCACATCAAACACACTATTTTTCTGCGCGTCCCCTGTCAAGTCAAACAGATATTCGCAATTAAAGCAGGAGACTTACTTGATTCGGTAAAAAAACAGGGCCTGCACCCTGCAAGCCCTGCAAAAAATTTCCATTTAAGAATGAATATACAATTTTTATTTTACGATAAAAGATTTTCTCTTACTAACAACATCAAAGATAACCGCTGCCAGCAGAACCAGACCTTTAACAACCTTCTGCAGGTTCTGGTCAATACCCATGATACTCATACCTAAGTTCAGAACACCCATCAGCAATGCACCAATGATAACCCCCGGAACTGTACCGGTTCCGCCATAAGCAGAAGCACCACCAATAAAACAAGCACCGATAGCATCCATCTCAAAGTTTGTACCTGCCTGAGGATTGGCCGAATTCAGACGGGCCATAGTAACCATACCTGCAATAGCAGCCAGAAGACCCATATTCAGATAAGCAAGGAAATAAACCTTATTTGTATTAATACCGGAAAGCTTTGTAGCCTTCTCATTACCGCCAACTGCATAGAAATAACGTCCTGTAGTTGTCTTGGAAGCAATATATGTATAGATTGCAATAATCACAGCTACCCAGATCAGAGAATTCGGAATACCTTTATACTGAGCCAGACGGAACATAAAAGCAATAACAACTGCACAAATCAGAATCATCTTAACTGCAACGCCACCAAAAGCATCTACACTGTACCCTTTCTTCACACGATCTGCACGATTCTTCAGAACAAGCAACACATATACAATACAGACAATAATACCAACTACAAAACAGATAAGATTAAATCCCTCTTTCCCAAATGGATCCGGAATATAATTGTTAAACAGTGCCAGGTAAGAATCAGGCATTGGTGCCAGTGTCTGTCCCTGTAAAACTACGTTTGAAAGACCACGGAACGCAAGCATACCAGCCAGAGTTACAATAAACGGTGGGATTCTTACATATGCAATCCAGAATCCCTGCCATGCACCGATGGCAATACCTGTAAGCAACATAACCAGCATTGTAAGATATGGGTTCATACTGTTGAGAACCATCATCTTACCGCCAACTGCTGCTACAAAACATACAACAGAACCAACAGAAAGGTCAATATTACCACCAGTCAGAATACAGAACAACATACCTGTTGCAAGGATAAATACATACGCATTCTGGGCTACAAGGTTATTCACATTCTGAGGAAGAAGCATAACCCCCTTTGTATTTACAGCAAACATGATGACTACCAGAACAAGAACAAGCACCATGGTATATTTCTTTAATATCTCTGAAAAACTAATCTTTTTTTCCATCTTCTTTACGCTCCTTTTCCTGATTTTACGATCTTGGACATGATCAGTTCTGATGTGGCCTCTTCTTTGCCGACCTCACCTACGAACTTGCCCTCATTCATGATATAGATTCTATCTGACATTCCAAGTACTTCCGGAAGTTCAGAAGAAATCATGATAACAGATTTTCCTGCTGCTACCAGATCGTTAATAATACAGTAAATTTCGTATTTCGCACCTACGTCAATACCACGGGTAGGCTCATCAAGGATCAGAATATCCGGTTCTGTAAACATCCATTTTGCAAGAAGGACTTTCTGCTGGTTACCACCACTTAAGTTGCCTACATTCTGCTCGACAGACGGACATTTTGTTTTCAACTTCTTTCTGTAATCCTCTGCCACCGCATATTCTTTATCTGCGTCAATAACCTTTCCATTACTGACTCCCTTCATATTTGCAAGAGAAGTATTCATCTTAATGGATTTGGAAAGTATCAGACCATTTCCTTTTCTGTCCTCTGTAACATAAGCAAGCTTGTTATCGATTGCTTCCTGTACAGTATTCAGCTTCACTTCTTTTCCGTTCATGAATACCTGACCGGAAATCTTAGTTCCATAACTTTTTCCAAAAATACTCATTGCAAGCTCTGTACGTCCTGCACCCATAAGTCCGGAGATACCTACTACTTCTCCCTTATGCACCTTAAATGATACATTATCTACTACTTTTCGCTCTGAGTACAGCGGATGATAGACATTCCAGTTCTTAACTTCCATGGAAACATCCCCGATCTTTACATCCGGACGTTTCGGGAATCGATCTGTCATCTCACGACCTACCATACCCTGAATAATACGCTGCTCGGAAAAGTCATCTTTTTTCTTATCCAGAGTCTCGATAGTAGAACCATCACGGATAACTGTAATCTTATCCGCAACATAAGAAATTTCATTTAATTTATGGGAAATGATAATAGATGTCATTCCCTGTTTTTTGAACTTCAGAAGCAATTCCAGCAGAGCCTGAGAATCATCCTCATTTAAAGATGCTGTCGGCTCGTCCAGGATCAGAAGCTTGGCATTTTTTGCCAGTGCCTTGGCGATTTCTACCAGCTGCTGTTTACCTACACCAATATCCTTGATTAAAGTTCTGGAGGATTCTTCAAGTCCTACTATTTTCAGATATTTATCTGCTTCTCCGTAGGTTTCATTCCAGTTAATAGATAATGAACTTCCTCTTTCATTACCCAGATACATATTTTCACCGATCGTCATATATGGGATCAGCGCCAGTTCCTGGTGAATGATTACAATTCCTTTTTCTTCACTGTCTTTAATTGTATTAAATTTACAGATTTCACCGTTATAAATAATATTACCATCGTATGTTCCATACGGATAAATACCACTTAATACATTCATCAGGGTAGATTTACCGGCTCCATTTTCACCGACCAGAGCGTGGATCTCGCCCTCTTCCACCTGAAGATTAACGTTATCCAGTGCTTTTACACCTGGGAAAGTTTTGGTAATATTTTTCATTTCCAGAAGTATCTTAGCCAATTTTGTTTCCCTCCCTTTTATAAATCATGCCTGCGACGGGCAGCCCTATAGCAATCCCAGGAAATACTGAATTACATTATTTTCTGGGATTGCTATAGATTAACACAGGCGGGTGGTATTCCCGCCTGTATGATCAATTTTTATTACTTAATCTGATCTTCTGTATAGTATCCGGAATCGATCAGCATTTCTTTGTAATTGTCAACCGTGACAACAACCGGATCGCAAAGGTATGTCGGGATAACACCTGTGCCATTATCATAGGATTCTGTATCATTAATTTCCGGTTCTTCACCTTTCATGATGGAATCAACCATTCCAACAACTGCTGTTGCAAGAGCACGTGTATCCTTGAATACGGACATAGCCTGTTTTCCTGCTACAAGGTTCTTAACATTTGGTGTATCACAGTCCTGACCTGTGATGATCGGATATTCTCCTGTGTAGGAAGCTGCAAGAGCATTTTCTACGCCAAGTGCTGTAGAGTCATTGGAGCAGAGAACTGCGTCAAGGTTGGAGCCATCTGAGTAGTTACCTGCAATAATTGTATCCATTCTGTCCTGAGCCTTTGCACTGTCCCAGTTAGCAGTTGCAACCTGCTCAAATTCTGTCTGTCCGGATTTAACTACCAGCTTACCTTCGTCAATATATTTCTGAAGTACATCCATTGCTCCGCCGAAGAAGAAGTTACAGTTATTGTCACCAGGATCACCTGTGAACAGCTCAATATTAAACGGTCCGTCCTGATTGTCGAGATCAAGTGCATCTACTAAATATTCGCCCTGTTTCTGACCTACCTTGTAATTATCAAATGTTGCATAATAAGTAACTGCATCTGAGTTCATAAGCAGACGGTCATAGGAAATAACCGGGATTCCTGCTTCTTTAGCCTGTTTCAGCGGCTCACCAAGACTGCTTCCGTCGATAGATGCCACAACCAGAAGATCACATCCGTTTGCAACCTGATTCTCAAGCTGTGAAACCTGTGTGCTTACATCGTTGGATGCATACTGAAGGTCTACTTCATAGCCGGCTGCTTCCAGCTCTTTCTTCATGTTCTCGCCATCCTGATTCCATCTCTGAAGATCTTTTGTAGGCATTGTAACACCGATCAGTTTCTTGTCATCCGCTTTAACAGCTACTCCCGGGATAACTACCATTCCAGCTACCATTGATGCACAAAGAATTGCAGATACGACTTTCTTTCTCATTGTAAAAATCCTCCATTTCTTTTTACGTTTCTCACGTTTTCTTGATGATGTTACTATAACACAGGGCAATCTGGACATGGTTGGCAAGAAACAAGACATTTTAAGAAAAACAAAAAATGCCCTGCACAGGACAGGACATTTTTGTTGCAAGATAATGCTATATGCTGATTTACTCTTACATCTGCAAAAGCAGCCGGATAATCTCTGAATATTTTATTTAACTGTAATCCGCATTCAGATAAACTTCATCTCTGCGGTGGAAACCTCCTTCAATGATCACCTTATCTATATTCTCTTTTGTCACTGCAGTTGGTTCAAGGATGCAGGAAGGAATCTCATAAGTTCCGTCATTTACTGTTTCTGTCACATCTTCCAGTTCTGCAACTCCCTTTCCACTACCCATTTCCACTGCATATTTCGCTGCTTTTCTTGCCAGATCTTCAATTGGTTTAAAAGCAGTCATATACTGTGTTCCTTCTACTATTCTCTGACAGGCTGCAAGATCTCCATCCTGACCTACAACAACCACATTTCCGGCAAGCTGATTCTCTGCCAGTACCTGTACGACCTGACTGGCAATGTCATCATTTCCGCACATAATTCCCTTAACATGAGGATATTTTTCCAGGGCTTCCTCCACATATCCGGCAGCCAGTTCTGCTGTCCAGCCATCACAGTTAGCTTCATAAACCACATGCAGATCTGTGTCTGCAAGCATATCATCAAACCCCTGTTTCACCATCTGGACATTATTATCTGAAGAGGATCCCTGTATCATAAAGACATCTCCTCCCTGAGGAAGTGCATTGACAAGTGCCTGTGCCATGATCTCACCCACCTTACGGTTATCAAAGGAAATGTACAAATCTGTATTGGCATTATTGACCATTCTGTCATAGGAAATAACCGGAATTCCCGCACTCTGTGCCTTCTGTATGGCATCTGAAAGTGCTCCACAGTCTCTTGCGATCACAACGATCACATCCACCTGCTTATTTATAAAGTATTCAATCTGACTGATCTGCTCTTTGACATCTGCACCTGCATCCTGCACATTTACCTCTGCTCCCAGTTCTCTGGCAGTCGCCACAAATACATCTCTGTCGCGGATCCATCTTTCTATAACAAAAGAATCCACTGTAAGTCCGATCTGAACCTTATCCTCTTCCTTATTCTCTTCTGCTGTTTCTTCATTCTTATTCTGTTTTTGTTCTGAAGAGGAACCACATCCTGTCAGCAGTATCATCCCTGTACAAAATGCCAGTATTCCAAGCAGCAGCTTTCCGCAATTCTTTTTTGTCTTATATAATTTCATCAGCCTAACCTCTCTCTGAACTCACTAGGCGTAACTCCTTCATACTTCTTGAAAATCCTGCTGAAGTAATTGGGATCACTGTATCCTGACTGTGCACATATTTCCTTAATGGAAAGTCTGGAATCCTGCAGAAGTTCTCTGGCATTTTTCAGACGTATTTCTGTAAGATATTCAATAAAGTTCTTACCTGTTTCCTGTTTAAAAAGTTTACTGAAATAATACGGACTGATATCTACCTCTCTTGAAACATCATCCAGAGAAATATCCCTGCGGAAATTTTCATTGATATATTCCTTTGCTCTGTCAATAATACTGCCAGCTTCTTTTTCCTTGGAATTCTCCAGTTTCGTACAGATTTCTCTCGTCTTATCCAGAAACCACTTCTTCAGATTTTCTATATCCGTACAGGACTGAAGCTCCCGGATATAGCTTCTCCTGCTGTTAACATTATATTTCAAAGTTCCTGCAAAGAATGCCCTGCGTTCCGCATTCATCACCATCTCCAGGATTTTAATCTCAATGTCTTCTCTTGTGACGGCCTGCTGACTGTGCATCCATTCAAAAAATCCCTCTGCGCAGTTCATCGCTCCCGCAGCATCCTTCTCAAGGATCCTCTTCTGATATCTGATTTCCAGGTCTCTTGGATATTCCCCGTCATATTTCTGTGCCGCCGGTACATCCTCGATATGCACTACATGACTGATGCTCTCTCTCAGTGCGACCACCGCTTCCTTAAAAGATTCCTTCACGCTTCCAAGTTCTTTGACTCTTCCGATTCCACAGCGGAACATACTGTCGATCCGGTTTTCAAATTTATGTACCATATTTCTGGCTCTTGTGACAATTGCAACTCTGTCTTCGTAATCTTCTTTCGCATTTTCATAAGGAACAAGCAGTACGATCCTGTTTCCCATAATAGGACCTACAAGGCATTCAAAGAATCCCTGTGCGATTTCACGAAAAGTAGAATAAAATTTGTTTGCCTTTACACTTGCACCTACTGCATTACTGAGCACCCCATTTTCCATAGAATCTCCAAATTCTATGACCATCATATAACCGTATTTCTGACGGATATCAAGAAGCTGTGTATAATTATCCTGATAAGTAACAAAATCATCCTGCAGAAGAATATTATTGATATATCCACTCTCAATCATAGGTACCACTGTCTCCAGTTTCTCTCTGATCAGGAGATCATCGCTTCTCTTCTGCCGTATCTGATCTACCTTTGTCATCATCTTCGCGCAGGTTTCCAGAATTACTTTCTTATTTACAGGCTTTGTGAGAAACTCCTGAACTCCCAGGTTCACTGCTTCTTTTGCATAATTAAACTTATCATATGCAGTTATGATCACAAAAACTGCTGAGCTGTTAAATTTCTGAATTTCCCTGATTGCCTGGATTCCGCTTATTCCCGGCATCTGGATATCCATAAAACAGATATCCGGCGGATATGCCTGTGCCATCTCCACCACAACTCTGCCTGACTTTGCACAGTGAATTTCACATTCATTTCCATATTCAGTTTCAATAATTTTCTTTAATGATTCCAGCATGATACCTTCATCATCTGCCAGCAAAATTCTATACATCTTCTCTCACTCCCATAATACTTCTCTTAGTTTTCATGCACAGGTATATAGATTACTGCTTCTGTGCCTTTTCCTTCACCTTCACTGTTAATCTCCATAAGCCCTGATTCCTCATAATAAAGTTCCAGACGACTGATCACATTATTCATACCGATTCCTGTAGAATCACCTTCTTCATTTCTGCGCTCTCTGTTTCCTGACAGAACACCCTCTATCTGTTCCTGCGTCATTCCCTTTCCATTATCTTTCACGCTGATACGTATATAATCTGCATCTCCTGTAACTGTGAGATGTATTTTTCCTTCCCATTCAATGTCACGTATTCCATGATTGACTGCATTTTCCACAACCGGCTGCAAGATCATACTTGGCATACGCACATTCTCCAGTGATTCATCCACCTCCTTGCTGAAATGGATATCTCCGGCGAACCGGACATTCAGAATATAAATATAGTTATCAACAGCCTCCAGTTCTTCTCCCAATGTGGCGTCTTCCTGTCCTTTTTTTACATTATAGCGAAAAAAATCCGCCATTTTCTCTACAAAAATCCCGGTCTGCTCTGCATCCTCCATCATTGCAAGCTGTGCTCCTGCATTCAGGGAATTAAACAGAAAGTGCGGATTGATCTGTGACTGAAGATATTTCAGCTGTGCTTCTTTCAGATGATTTTCCATAAGAAGCTCCCTCTCCATCATCTGCTGCTCTTTCTCCATACTTGCTTTCGTCCTTGCCATATACAGATCAAGATTCTCTACCATTGTATTAAACGCTCTGGTTACTGTTCCCAGTTCATCCTGTGCATCTGTATCGTGCATCTTTACATGGAAATTTCCCTGACCTACCAGTTGTGCTGTCTCTGCCATATTTGAAAGGGGAACAAACATATTTCTGGTGGCCTGGATGAGCAGAAGCATTCCACCGGCTACAATTATGATCATAATAACTGAATTGCTTATCTCCAGATATCTCATCACTGCACGAAGTACTGCATAAGTACTGGAGTTCTCCTGAAACATCAGGTTATTCAGTTCGTCAATAGATGACTGGATATATCTGTAAAGCTTTGTTGCATCATCATATTTACGCTTATACTGCTCAACGTTCCTTCCTCGTTTGGCAGCTACCGTTTCCGCAGTACAGTCCAGATATGTTTCCGACATTTTCCGGATATTCCGTTCCAGAAGCTTTACGGGATCATTGATATTATCTTCATTAAGTTTCTCAAGTTCATTTCTGTATTTTGCCTCATTCTGATAATAATCAAGAAGTGTCTGAGAATTCTTAACCTTAAGATACTTATACATATTATCCTGTACTTTCTCAAATACCTGTGAAAGTTCGGTAAGCTCTGCATTACTGGCATAAACATTATCCATCTTTTGCATGGAATTATTGATCCGCACATAAAAAAGCATATTCATGGCAAAAAGAAGGACAGCGATCATACCCACCTCTATAACGATTTTACTGACCAGTGAAAAATCTTTCCAGCGCAGCTGCTTCATCCGGACACCCCCTTCCTTCTCATTTCCCGTACTGCATTTTTGTCCAGGAAATTAATATCTACATTATAATAGGAATTGGTCCTTCCATCCTTCTGATATGCTGTCAGAGCTTCTATACTGTATCTGCCAAGCTGCTCTGTATCCACATCACAGGTAACAGAGATTACTCCCTTTTCCACTGCTGTAAGAATATCTTCGGAACTGTAATATCCTATGATCGTAACCTTTCCTGCAAGATTAAAGTCCAGTACTGCCTGACGTGCGCATTCTGTAGTTTCCTCATCCATACACACAAGAATATCCGGTACTTTATCTCTCTGCTGAAAAATATCTGTTACCGCTTCTTCTGTCTCAAAAGTCCCTGTTAAGCGAAGATTTTTTCCTGTTATCTGGATATTTTGCGAAGGACCCGCCTTTGCCTGGACTGCGTTGCTAATCTGTGTATATATCTGGCTCTGGTTCATATCATCAATATTTTTCTTCAACAGAATAAGAATACTTTCCGTATCCTCAGTCACATATTCCGCTACCTTTTCGCCATAGACACTTCCAAGCTGATAATCACTGACACCCACGAAACTCTGACGCTTGCTGTGAACTGCATCTCCCATTACAGTAACAACCGGAATTCCTTTCTGAACAGCCTCATTTATCTTCGCTTCCAGTCCCTGCTCCCCACTGTATTGCAGGATGATCCCGTCTGAATTTGAAGCAATACTCATATTCATATAATCAAGCTTACTGTAATCACTCTCCCTTCCACTGCCTCTCAGTTCAAGAATTGCATCATTCTTCTGCGCCCATTCCTGTGCACAATCATAAACTGCTTGCCAGAAAGAAGAATTCGGACTGTCTACGATCATATCGTATTTATATCTACACATAACTTCATTCTTCTCTTTCAGACTACTCCCCCCGGACAGTCCCTCACAATAAGACTCTCCTATCATATAAAAAAGCACTAAAATTCCTGCCAGTGCAAAGAAAATCAGCAGTTTTGTCCGTTTCTTTTTCATCTCAATCTCCGTAAATTCTTTCTTCGATATTTTGCAGAATCTATTATACAATAAATCGGTATGAATTGCTTTCTTTTTTTCATATACTGTAATGATTACATCTGCCACCTGCTGTTTCTTTCGTTCTGACACAGATATTCATACTCTGTGTTCCGGAATCAGAGAGATATTTTTATGAGGAGTATCTTTGCATGAAGCGGACTTTAATATTTTTTGAAATATTATGCATGATTTTTTTTCTGCTTTTTTCTTCTGTTTACAGACGCACACAGTTCCTTACTTCACTGGCAGGTCCCGGTATGCTTTCCCTTGTAAAACAGGCATCTGCAAAAGCTACAGCTTTTGAGGATTTTTCAACTGACACCATTGCCGGGATTCCCGTTGAAGAACCTCCCAGAATCGCATTGACCTTTGATGACGGTCCTAATGCCCGGTATACCCCCATGCTTCTGGATGGATTAAAAAAAGAAACATCAGGGCATCTTTCTTTCTAATAGGCGAGAACATTGAAGGAAACGAAGACATACTCCTGCAAATGCGAAAAGACGGACATCTTATCGGAAATCACACCTGGGATGCATGTACAGCTTGACAAGATACCGGCGGAGAAAGCCAGACTGGAAATTGAAAAAACAAATAACAGAATCTATGAAGCTTCCGGAATTTACCCTTCTTATGTGCGACCGCCTTTCGGCGCATGGATCAAGGATATGGAACTTTCTGTCACCATGCTTCCCGTATTCTGGGATGTAGACACCCTGGACTGGAAAAGCAAAAACATCGATTCTATCCTGTCTATCGCCCAGAAACAGGTGCATGACGGTTCTATCATCCTGATGCATGACGGCTATCAGACATCTGTGGATGCAGCCCTGAAAATCGCTGATCTTTTTACTGAAAAAGGCTATGTTTTTGTCACTGCAGACCAGCTCCTGCTCACATAAAAGATTTGCTTTTTCCTGCCTGATTCGTTATACTGTTATACAAAGCTTGTACAGATTTCTCTGTAGCAGGATTATTCACAGAGTATGCTGTACATCATTATATACAAAAGGAGTAATTAAACGAATGGACAGACTATTTAACATGGACAACAAATTCTTCACCGTCATGGGACGCGTGGCTGATCTTATTATGCTTAATGTGGTCTTTCTGATCTGTTGTCTGCCAATCGTGACTATTGGTGCGTCACTGACTGCACTCCACTATGTCACACTGAAAATGACACGTAACGAAGAATCTTATATTATCAGAAGCTTCTTCAAATCCTTTAAGCAGAACTTCAAACAGGCAACTGTCATCAATCTTATCATGCTTGCAGTTGCAGCTATCCTTTACATGGATCTGCGTATTGTAGGTAATATCGGCGGAACAATGTCTCAGGTATTGTATATCGTTTTCTTTGCATTTGGTATCCTTTATATGATGGTATTTCTGTATATTTATCCGGTGCTTGCCAAATTCTACAACTCCATCAAAAACACCTTCCGCAATGCATTCCTGATGGCTATCCGTCATCTTCCGTATACAGTCCTGATGGCAGTCATCACTCTGTTACCTGCAGGCGTGTTTTTTATCAAAAGTTTCCGCATACAGTCCATGGCCATCATGCTCCTGTGCATGTTTGGATTTGCACTGGAGGCATTTATCAACGGACATTTTCTGGTAAAGATTTTTGATAATTATATTCCGGCTGATGCAGATACCCAGGATACAGACCTTCAGAACGGAAACTCTGCTGAAACTTCATCAACAGAAAATGATCACACAGTATGACCAAATGGGGAGAGAAACCATACCACTCTCTGGACTATATGCTGAGAGAGCGGTTTGGAGAAAAGGTTTATAAGGTCACGCTAAATGGCGGCATGTCCTGTCCCAACAGGGACGGTAAGATTGGAACCCGCGGCTGCATCTTCTGCAGCGCAGGAGGAAGCGGAGATTTCGCTGCAGATGCCGCACTTTCCATCACTGACCAGATAGAAAGCCAGATCAGTATCCTTTCACAGAAACGTCCGATTCATAAATATATTGCCTATTTCCAGGCGTACACAAATACCTACGCACCTGTGGAATATCTGGAGAAAATTTTTACAGGAGCAATCTCTCATCCAAAGATAGTTGCTCTTTCCATCGGCACCAGACCAGACTGCCTCAGTCCTGAAATCGTGGCACTTTTGTCCCGGTTAAATAAACAGAAACCTGTCTGGATTGAACTTGGACTTCAGACGATCCATGAGTCCACTGCCAGGTATATCCGAAGGGGATATCCTCTCTGCGTTTTTGATGATGCCGTAAAACGCCTGCGAAAAGAAAATATCGAAGTAATCGTGCATACAATCCTCGGATTGCCCGGTGAAAACACAGCAGATATTCTGGACACTATGAAATACCTCAACCATATGGATATTCAGGGAATCAAACTGCAGTTACTTCATGTGCTTCGCGGCACTGATCTAGCAGCAGATTACGAGAAAGGACTGTTTCAGACTTACGAACGGGATGAATACATCTCTCTCCTTATAAACTGTCTGGAACATCTCAGACCGGATATGGTTATACACCGCATCACAGGCGACGGCCCCAAAGATCTGCTGATCGCACCACTGTGGGCAAGCCGTAAACGTGAGGTATTAAATATGCTGCATCACAGGATGAAAGAAGAACAAAGCTACCAGGGAAGACTGTTTTCACACTAAAAGATTCTCTGCTACTCTATGCAAAGGAGGGATAAAATGGCAACACCATTCACAGTTTACAAATTAATCGTATTATACATGCTTCAGAATACCGAAAATACCCTGACAAATTCGCAGATTTCGGAATTTATCCTGGACCGGGAATATACAAACTATTTCCATCTCCAGCAGGCAATCTCAGAACTGGTAGAAGCAGAACTGATCACCATGGACACCCGTTCCAATGTCTCCCATTACCGGATTACCGAAGATGGCATAAAGACTCTCTCCTTTTTCCAGAAAGATCTCTCTCCTGAGATCAAACAGGAAGTCAGGGAATACCTGAAATCCACCGGCTTCAAAGCCCAGGAGCGAATCGTCACTCCTGCCGATTATTACATCACCAAACAGGGAACCTATTCTGTAAGATGCCAGCTCATCGAAAAGGGCAACTCCCTCATCGACCTGAACATCGCAGCTCCTAACCTTGAGGCAGCACAGTCGATCTGTAAAAAATGGTCCACACATTACCAGGAAATATACGGTAAAATAATGGAAGAGCTCTTATAATGCTCTTCCTTTTTATTTCCTAATCTTTACAAAAAAACAGGGATACGTTATACTAAAACAAATATACGTTCTATAGCACTCCTCGTAAATAATGTATATTGATTAAGAGACTTGCTATAATTTGTCAGAAATACTTTATGTTACTATAAACACGAAATGAAATGTGACTGTTTTATCATCATATTCTATGGAGAAAAAACTATGGATTTATTTGAATACGCCAAATCAAAAACTCTGGACCGGGAATCCCCTCTGGCATCCAGACTGCGCCCCTCAACCCTGGATGAAGTTGTAGGGCAGCAACACATCATCGGAAAAAATACCTTATTATACAGGGCTATCAAAGCTGACAAGCTGACCTCCGTCATCTTCTACGGTCCTCCCGGAACCGGCAAGACCACCCTGGCAAAAGTAATCGCCAACACTACCAGTGCAGAATTCACCCAGATCAACGCCACTGTAGCAGGCAAAAAAGATATGGAAGCAGTTGTAAAAGAAGCCCAGCAAAACCTGGGTATGTACGGCAAAAAAACAATCCTCTTCATAGACGAGATCCACCGCTTCAACAAAGGCCAGCAGGACTATCTCCTCCCATTCGTAGAAGACGGAACCATCATCCTCATCGGTGCCACAACAGAGAATCCATACTTCGAAGTCAACGCTGCTTTAATCTCCCGTTCCATCATCTTCGAACTGAAATCCCTGGAGATCTCCGAAGTCAAAGAACTCATCCTTCGCGCAGTCAACGACAAAACAAAAGGAATGGGAAACTATAAAGCCCGGATAGATGAAGACGCCCTCGACTTCCTTGCAGACATGGCAGGCGGCGACGCCAGAAATGCCCTCAATGCCATCGAACTGGGCATCCTCACTACCCCCCGTAGCGAAGACGGTCTCATCCACATCACCCTGGATGTGGCATCTCAGTGCATCCAGAAACGCGTCGTCCGCTACGACAAAAACGGAGACAACCACTACGACATCATCTCCGCCTTCATCAAAAGCATGCGTGGCTCAGACCCTGACGCAGCAGTCTACTACCTTGCAAAAATGCTCTACGCCGGAGAAGACGTCAAATTCATAGCCCGAAGAATCATGATCCTCGCCTCCGAAGACATCGGAAACGCCGATCCACAGGCCCTCTGCGTAGCAGTCGCCGCAGCCCAGGCAGTAGAACGCGTAGGAATGCCCGAGTCCCAGATCATCCTCTCCCAGGCAGTCACCTACATGGCCTGCGCCCCCAAAAGCAACTCCGCAGTCAACGCCATCTTCGCTGCCATGGACTCCGTCAAACGCACAAAAACCACAGTCCCGCCACACCTCCAGGACGCCCACTACGGCGGCCACGAAAAACTGGGCCACGGCATCGGCTACAAATACGCCCACGACTACCCAAACCACTACGTACACCAACAATACCTCCCCACCGAAATCCAGGGAGAACACTTCTATGAACTCTCAGAAATGGGCTACGAGAAAACCTTAAAAGAATACCAGAACAAAATCAAATCCCAGTCTTAATCCAAAAAAGGGCAGCCTCCAAAGAGAGACTGCCCTTTTCATCATTTAATTCCCATAACGTTCATCTGCGCCAAAATCGCATCCACACATTTCTCAAATCCAAGCTTTCCTGCATTCAGACACAGATCATAATTCGTCGCATCACTCCAGTCCCCACCGGCAAATTTGCGATAATAATCCTGCTTTCTCTTATCATCCCTGCGAAGAAACTTCTCAATCTCCTCATCACTGCCGCTGATCTTCTCTCTGGACTTCTCCACACGAAACTCCCAGGGTGCATGAACAAACACTCTCAAAGTATTCGGTCTGTCCTTAAACACATAATTCACACAACGCCCAACGATCACACAGGATTCCTTCTCTGCCAGATCCGTTGCAATCTTCGCCTGATAATTAAAAATATTCTCATCAGAAACAAACCCCTTCTGATCCGGTGCGATCAGATCTCCTTTATATAACCCTGTCTTATTAAACAGAGATGCCTTCACACTGGAGCCTTCTTCCACCTGTCCAAAAAGCTTCACATCAATCCCGCTCTCATCAGAAGCCATCTGAATGATCTGCTTGTCATAGAAAGAAACTCCCAGTTTCTCTGCCAGCATCTTACCGACGGTACGTCCGCCGCTTCCATACTGTCTCGCAATGGTAATTACAAAATTCTCCATAAAATCCCTCCTGTTTACTCTCCAAGATAAGCTTTCTGAACAGATTCATCATGAAGAAGATCACTTGCCTTACCTTCCAGTGTAATCCTTCCGGTCTCAAGGACATAAGCTCTGTCAGCAATAGAAAGAGCCTTCTTCGCATTCTGCTCAACCAGAAGAACCGTTGTTCCACTCTCACTTACCTCTTTAATGATATCAAAGATCTCATTTACAAAGATCGGTGAAAGGCCCATGGACGGCTCGTCCATCAGAATGATCTTCGGCTGGCTCATCAGCGCACGTCCCATGGCGAGCATCTGCTGCTCACCACCACTTAAGGTACCTGCAGTCTGATTCTGACGTTCCTTCAGACGCGGAAAACGTTTATATACTTTCTCAATGGTCGCATCAATCTCATTTTTATCAGATCTTGTAAAAGCACCCATCTTCAGATTCTGAAGAACCGTCATATTTGCAAACACACGTCTTCCTTCCGGAACATGTGCCATACCCATTGTTACGATCTTGTGAGGCGGAACCTTTGTGATATCCTGTCCGTCATAAATAATATGTCCTGATTTTGCACGAAGAAGCCCTGTCACTGTATGCAGAGTAGTAGTTTTACCGGCACCATTGGCACCGATCAGAGCAATAACTTCACCTTCATTTACAGAGAAAGAAACACCCTTCAATGCCTGAATCATTCCATAATAAACCTGTATGTCCTGTACTTCCAGTAATGCCATCTGTCTCTCCTCCTATTCTCCAAGATATGCCTTGATAACTTCCGGATCATGGAGCACCTCTGAAGTCTTGCCCTGTCTCAGAACATGACCGAAGTTCAGTACAGTCAGCTCCTCACAGATACCTGAAACCAGCTTCATATCATGCTCGATCAGAAGAATGGTCATATCAAAGTTATCACGAACAAAACGAATGGTATCCATCAGTTCCTCAGTTTCATTGGGGTTCATACCTGCAGCCGGCTCATCCAGAAGAAGAAGCTTCGGCTTTGTTGCCAGTGCTCTGGCAATCTCCAGCTTTCTCTGTTTACCATAAGGAAGGTTGGATGCAAGGATATCTGCCTCTTTGTCCAGATCAAACACTTTAAGAAGCTTCATTGCTTCCTCATTCATGGTTTTCTCAACCTTAAAGTATTTCGGAGTATGTACAATACTTGTAAAAAGGTTGTATTTATCATGATTGTGAAGTCCTGCCTTTACATTGTCCAGCACACTCATCTGATGGAACAGACGGATATTCTGGAATGTTCTGGCGATTCCTGCCTTGTTGATATCAATGGTACTCTTTCCGGTGATATCCTGTCCGTCCAGATTGATGATTCCCTCGTCCGGCTTATACACACCTGTAAGAAGGTTAAAGATTGTAGTCTTACCGGCACCATTCGGACCGATCAGACCATAAAGCTGTCCTTTCTCGATGGAGACATGGAAATCATCCACTGCATGAAGACCGCCGAATGAAATATTTAAATGATTTACTTCCAGCAATGCCATAGCTTATGCCTCCTTTTTCTTAAATTTACTGAAAAGACGCTCTCTCATCTCGATTGCCTTAGGTGCCCAGTTGATCAGCATCATTACGATCAGCACGATTGCATAGAACAGCATACGGTAATCACTGAGTCCACGCAGAAGCTCAGGAAGAAGGTTCAGAATCACTGCCGCAATAATAGAACCACGCATATTTCCAATTCCACCGAGAACTACGAATACCAGGAACATGATAGACATGTTATAACCGAAGTTCTTCGGAAGTGCTGTTAAAGTTGCAAGATTATGAGCATAAAGCACACCGCCGATACCGGCTAATGCTGCTGAGATTGCAAATGCTTTCAGTTTATACTTTGTGATATCAATACCAATTGATTCCGCTGCAATACGGTTATCACGGATTGCCATGATCGCACGTCCGTCTCTGGAATTGATCAGGTTCAGAACTACGAATAAAGTAACCAGGATCAGAATCACACCTATAGTAAAGGTTGACTGTCTCGGTGTACCTGTGATACCCATGGCACCACTGATGATCATTTTTCCACCAGGCTCCATTCCAAGAGACATCTGGTCTTTCATGGAAAAATGGATTCCGTTGCTGTCAATTCCTACATAAAGCACATTGATGATATTCTTAATGATCTCACCAAATGCCAGTGTTACGATAGCAAGGTAGTCACCTTTCAGACGAAGTACAGGAATACCGATCAGGAATCCAAAGATACCTGCACATACAGCTCCGATGATCAGAGCAACGAAGAAACGAAGTCCTGCATTTGTAAATGTATCCATAGTTGCCTTTGTAAATGCTGCACTGGTGAAAGCACCGATACACATAAATCCGGCATGTCCAAGACTTAACTCACCCAGAATACCAACCGTTAGGTTCAGGGAAAGAGCCAGGATAATATATACACAAAGAGGCACCAGAAGACCCTGCATCAGGTTGGAAAGCAGATTCCCTGCGATCATTCCCTGTACGATCAGATATGCTGCAAGAACCATTCCGTATGTAATGAGATTGCTTTTTGTTGTTTTGTTTAATTTCTTCTTTTCCATGTCTGCCACCTCACACTTTCTCCTGAATGTTCTTACCAAGAATACCGGTAGGTTTCACAACCAGAACTACGATCAGAACACCGAATACAATGGCATCAGCCATCTGTGAAGAGATATAAGCTTTACCAAAAATCTCCAGGATACCCAGAACAACACCTCCGATAAAGGCTCCCGGGATAGATCCGATACCGCCAAATACAGCTGCAACGAATGCTTTGATACCAGGCATAGCACCTGTATATGGTGTCAAAGACGGGTATGCAGAGCAGAGAAGCACACCTGCGATTGCTGCAAGTCCGGAACCGATTGCAAAAGTAATGGAGATTGTTTTGTTTACGTTAATACCCATTAACTGGGCAGCGCCTTTATCCTCAGATACGGCAAGCATTGCCTGCCCTGTTTTTGTCTTGCTGATAAAGAGCATCAGACCTGCCATAATCAGGATACCACCGATAATGGTTACGATGGTTACACCAGTGATCACGATAGAACCACCTGCAAGTTTCAGGGATGGAAGACTGATCACGTTACTGAATGATTTGGTATCTGCTCCCCAGATCAGAAGGGCCACGTTCTGAAGCAGGTAGCTGACACCAATTGCTGTGATCAGAACAGCCAGAGGTGAAGCTGCATTACGCAGTGGTCGATACGCAACGCCTTCGATCACAACGCCCATGAGTGTACAGATGATAATGGACAGCAGGATGGCTAAAATCGGATTTAATCCCATGCCGCTGACTGCGACATAAACTACATAAGAGCCGACCATGATAACATCTCCATGAGCGAAGTTCAGCATTTTAGCGATTCCGTATACCATGGTATAACCAAGAGCGATGATCGCATATACACTTCCGAGGCTGATACCACTGATAAGATATGATATAAAACTACTCATAGAAGTCTTTCCTTTCTTATATTTAAATAATTTTATTGTGTGTAAAACTGGCAGATTTGCCTTTAGCGAAATCTGTCTTGTTTATTTTGCCAAAAGTAAATCTGTCATTAACGCATTAATGTAATAACGTATTAGGCAACAGGGCTGTCTGCATAATTCAGACAGCCCCGTTGGCATGCAACCATTGTCCACTCCAGGAACAATCGCATTTTATTTCTTATGAAATCTTTTCAGTTATTTCAATTTCATTATTCCATTGCTGCGTAAGCACCATCTTTGATTTCTACAGCTTTCGGAGCTTTGTTCGGCTCACCGTCTTCTGTCCATGTGATCTCGTCACCTGTAACACCTTCAAGTGTGATCTCGGTCATGCCTTTTTCAAGTGCTGCACAGATATCTGCAACATCCATGTCTGCTTTTACATCTTCTTTTTCTGCTGCTGCTTTGACTGCGTATACTGCATCATAAGCATCTGCTGCGAACTGGTTTGGTGTGTCTTTGTAAGCATCTTTGTATGCTTTTACAAAGTTCTGGGTTTTCTCATCTGTAGAATCTGCTGCAAATGGTGTAAGAAGCATCAGCCCCTCTGCAAGAGATGTATCAAAGTTTTCTACACCAAGGATACCGTCCATACCGTCGCATCCGAAGAATTTAGTTTCAAATCCCATGCTGTCTGCCTGTGCAAGGATCAGGGAAGCTTCTGTATAATAAATCGGAAGGAATACTAATTCAGCACCACCGTCTTTTGCTTTCTGAAGCTGTACGGAGAAGTCTTTATTGTTATCAGCAGTAAATGCTTCGGAAGATACGATTTCAATACCCTGATTAGCTGCTTCTGCTGTGAAGTTCTGTGTGATACCTGATGAATATACATCAGAGCTATCGTAGATAATAGCTACTTTTGTAGCAAGTTTATGCTCTCCAATGTACTGAGCTGCTGCAGTACCCTGGTTCGGGTCAGAGAAGCATACACGGAATACGTTCGGATTAGCAACACACTCTGTTGCAGATCCGGATGGAGTAAGCTGGAACATATTGTCTGCTGCTGTTTCATTTGCTACAGCTACACAAGGTGTAGAAGTAACTGTACCAACCAGGACGTTCATTCCCCAGTCTTTTAATGCGTTGTAAGCGTTCAGGGTTTTCTCAGCATCGTTTTCATCATCTTCAAATTTGAACTCTACCTGATATCCGTTGATTCCGCCGTCTTCGTTTACTTCATTGATTGCAAGCTCTGTTGCATTCTTTACAGCCTGTCCATAGATTGCTGCTGCTCCGGTTACAGGTCCGATTCCACCGATCTTAAATGTAGCATCGTCTGCAAATACAGATACAGGTGCAACTGTTGACATTACCATTGCTGCTGCCGCAGTAACACTGATGATTTTTTTCAGGTTTTTCATAATAAATCCTCCTTATATTTTGTCAGTCCTTTCGTCCCTCTTACGGCTCATAAGATTAGCTTCCGTTACCATTCATTCCACCCGGTATATCATTTTCACCAGATTCCGCAAGTTCATTTATTATGTAGAGGAACTGAAAAGTAACAAAAAGCCAACTGGGTTCCCAGCCGGCTTTGGCTTCCACTGACACTTTAATATGTTGCTGTTTTGAATTATATCACCATATATTTGACCATGCAAGAAAAACTTTATGGAAATTTAAGATTTTTCCGTCTTTCATGGACACTTGACCGTACCGCGCACGCAATTTTATCCCATTCATCGAAAAATGCATTAAAAAAGGTACACATAGAAACCGTAACAATTTCTATGTGTACCTCAAAATTCTGATTTAATTTATCAAATCTTATGTCTCTCTAAAACCGACAATTATGCAATTGCTTTTTTAGCGATCTCAGCAAGTGCTGTAAATCCTTCTGCATCGTTTACTGCAAGTTCAGCAAGCATCTTTCTGTTGATGTCGATGTTTGCAACTTTCAGTCCGTGCATCAGTTTGCTGTAGGATAATCCGTTCATTCTTGCTGCTGCGTTGATACGAGCGATCCAGAGCTGTCTGAACTGACGTTTTTTCTGCTTTCTTCCTGCATAGGAGCTAGCAAGTGCTCTCATTACAGACTGTTTAGCAACTCTATACTGTTTGGAACGGGCTCCTCTGTAGCCTTTTGCCAGTTTTAATGTACGATTATGTTTTTTCTTTGCGTTTAATCCGCCTTTAATTCTTGCCATTTCTTAAATTTCCTCCTGTTTGTCTATCTTCAATGAATAAATGCTTCTTATAAATATGGTAATGCTTTCTTCATGCTCTTAACATTAGTAGCATCAACAACAGTAGATTTTCTCAGATTTCTTTTTCTTTTCTGAGATTTCTTTGTTAAGATATGGCTCTTATAAGCTTTATTTCTTACTAATTTTCCTGTACCTGTTTTTTTGAAACGCTTTGCTGCTGCTCTGCAAGTTTTAATTTTTGGCATTGTTAATTCCTCCTTAAACTGTATCTCTATTATATTTAACGTTTTTCCGTTAAAAACATGGTCATGCTTCTGCCTTCAACCTTCGGTGCCTTCTCCACTGTTGCCACATCTGCAAGCTGCTTTGCAAAATCATCAAGCACATGTCTGCTGCTTGCCATATGTGCCATTTCTCTTCCGCGGAAACGTAATGTTACCTTTACTCTGTCACCCTTGGAGAGGAACTTTCTGGCGGCGTTGACTTTCGTATTCAGGTCATTGGTATCAATGTTTGGAGAAAGTCGCACTTCTTTGACATCGATGGTCTTCTGCTTCTTCTTGGCTTCTTTTTCTTTTCTTGCAAGCTCATAACGGTATTTACCATAATCGATGATCTTACATACCGGCGGTTTCGCCTGCGGGGCAATTTTTACCAGGTCAAGCCCTGCCTCCTGAGCTTTGAACATTGCTTCTTTCGCGGACATGATTCCAAGCTGTTCTCCGTCCGAACCGATTAAGCGTACCTCTTTGTCTCTGATCTGTTCGTTAATCATTAAATTGCTAATTGTAGTGCACCTCCATACCTGTTAGATAGATTCTAATGACTTCTCGTCGCCCTCATTTACATAAAAAAAGCGTGGACAAAATCCACACTCCGCTATCACACTGCTGATATCTTTTCTTCTTAATCTGCGGAACAATCTCCTTATTCCTGCCAACCTTAAATATCAGCCTTCTCTGTGCAATATAAACCCAAGCCGCTAAACTAAATGCGCTGAGGTGAGAGTGGAACTCTGCTTTGTTTTCTTACGTACTTGTATAAGATACCATGTTCAGTCTGCTATGTCAAGTACTTTTTACATTTTCTTTATTTTTTTAGATCTCATGTTACTGTTCACACACCACTATTCCGCGAGGTGTTTTGGCATGAATATGCCAAAATCCCGAGACATACAAGCCAAAATTCCATTGCCGCAGGCAATCTGGAATGAATTTTGGCTACGTTACTGTGAACGGAGTGAACAGTAACGATCTCATGTATATTTTCTCTCAAACTGCACATCCTATCTCCGAAACTTATTCAATGTAACTGTTCAGTACTCTTGCACTACAGCAGTATTGAATAGTTATCTCAGATTTTTTCAGGAGGGTAACTCTATGACAATTCTTAAATGTTCAGCAATGACCTGTGTTTACAACAAAGAACAGCTCTGTTCAAAGGGTGATATTGACGTGACAGGCGAAAATGCTACTTCTGCAAATGAGACAAGCTGCGGCAGTTTCCGAGAGAGAACCGGCAGTTCCATGAAAGACAGCTATACAGATGACTGTGGCTGCGACAAAATCCAGATCGACTGCAAAGCCCATAACTGTACCTATAATGATAACTGCAAATGTACAGCATCCTCCATTCAGGTAGACGGCTCTAATGCACATGCATCTTCCGATACAAGATGTGACACCTTCCAGTGCCATTGTGGCGCATAATATCAACACCATGGCAACAGGATTTTCACCCGTATATCAGGGATAATGAACTTCCCTGATCCGATCAAAAAAAGAGACATGTCCATCTATATGGAATATGTCTCTTTTGTCTGTCTGTAAATTATTTCACTGCAAAACAGATAATCCTATCTGTTTCTTAAGAAATCCGGAATCTGGATATCCTTCTTCTGAACAGTGCTTGACGGAGTCTTAGATGCTCCAAATGGTGTGGCATTCATAGTTGGAAGGCTGAAGCTAGGCATGTTCATACCGCTTCCTGCTGCAGTTCCGGCTGTTGCTGTACCTGTCGTTGCTGTGGAAGAAGGTCTTCTTGCACCAAAGGAAGAAGCTGTGCTTCTTTTTCCGAAAGGGGTCTGCTGAAGGTTATCATCATTCAGACCTGTTGCGATCACTGTGATTCTGCAGTAGTCAGCAACTGTATCATCATACATGGCACCAAAGATGATGTTTGCTTCCTCACCTGTAAGCTCCTGTACATAGCTTGCAGCATCATTGGCATCCATAAGAGAAATATCTCCGGAAATATTAATGATAACATGTGTAGCACCTTTGATGGTTGTCTCAAGAAGTGGAGAAGATACGGCCTGCTGTACAGCTTCCATAGCTTTGTCGTCTCCTCTTGCTTCACCGATACCGATATGGGCAATTCCCTTGTCTGTCATTACAGTCTGAACGTCTGCAAAGTCAAGGTTAATCAAAGCCGGCAGATTGATCAGGTCTGTAATGCCCTGTACTGCCTGCTGCAGAACTTCATCAGCCTTCTTCAGAGCTTCCGGCATGGTTGTTCTGCGATCTACAACTTCCAGTAATTTATCATTCGGGATAACGATTAATGTATCCACTGCTTTCTTCAGATTCTCAATGCCTGCAAGTGCATTATTCATACGAGTTCTTGCTTCAAAACGGAAAGGTTTTGTAACAACGCCAACTGTAAGGATACCCATTTCTTTCGCTGCTGCTGCGATAACAGGTGCAGCTCCGGTTCCGGTTCCGCCTCCCATACCACAGGTAACGAATACCATATCCGCACCTTCCATTAACTGTTTTACTTCTTCAATGCTCTCCTCTGCTGCTTTCTGTCCAACCTCAGGCTGGGCTCCTGCACCAAGACCTTTGGTAATCTTCTCGCCAATCTGAAGTACAGTTGGAGCTTTGCACAGAGTTAAAGCCTGCTTATCAGTATTAACACCTACAAACTCTACTCCGCCGATGGCCTCTTCCACCATTCTGTTTACTGCATTATTTCCGGCTCCACCTACACCGATCACTATGATCTTGGCAGATGATTCAGCCTCGTTTGACATAATCTCTAACAACGTACTTCCTCCTTTATTTATACCTGATATCCTTTTCAGTGATTTATATCAAAGTTACATATAGATATATCATATATTTTTTTTGAGAATTAATCAACCATTAATTTTGTTTTTTTATACTTTTTTCACTCTTTTTCGGCAATTCCGGTAAATATGTTGTATCAGTGTACGGAGCCTTCTCTGATCTCAAAGTTTCCATATACTATCAATATCCCTCAGAATCATCCCCCTGATAATCACTGTTATCTTCTGTATAATCACCATATCCATCTGAATCATCTGAGTTTCCGTCGTCATATGATGAATCACTTTCTCCATCTTCTGAAGTTTCAGAACTCTGGTCATCTGCGGAACTTTCATCTCCTGAACCGTCTCCCGACTCATCAGATGCCGCATCCAGAGATTCCTGTGTAGGCTTCGGTCCCACATAATTACCGGATTCGTCATACTCACCTGCTCCGGTATAATCCCCTTCCTCATCATAACCGCCATTCCAGTTCTCAATTGCTTCCTCAAGAGCAGTCTTCGGTTTTGCACCTACATAATTACCATCCTCGTCATACTCGCCGTCTCCGGTATAATTGCCATCTTCATCATAACCGCCATTCCAGTTCTCAGCAGTAACTTCTTCCTGTTCCAGTTCTTCTTCAAAGGTATTGGACTCCGTAGCCACACTCTCCATATGAAGAATGCCTTTTTTTCCCTGAATTTTGGGCAGAATCGCTATCACTCGGTTCATCTTCTCTTCCAGATCAGCATCTTTTCCAAGCTGAACAGTTATATCCCCATAGATGAGGCTGATAGAATAGCTGCTGTCAAACTGGATATGATCGGGGATCATATCATTTTTCTGAAAGATTGTAGACAATGCTACAGCTGTATTCAGTACAGTATCTCCTTTAATATCCAGTTTCTCATCCATCACGATGCTGTTCACCTGAATTCCGTCAAAATACGGAACCGTCTCATCTCTGTTCTGAGAACCCTCCACAAAAATGCCATTTCTGTCAAAATAAATGTAACTGTCAAGATATCGGATGCATCCGACTGTTTTTTTCTCTTTTACGCTGATACAGATGGTATTTCGGTTCAGCTGGGTAACTTTAAATGCATCTACATATGCAATGTCCTCTGTATTTGTAGTGCTGTAGAGCAGTGGTGCAAGGACCGAATTGGAAGCCATCGGTCCCCGAAGCACCATATTCTTTACTTCTTCGTCTGTATAATGGGAAGTTCCCCTCACCTCAACAGTATCTACTTTATAATAGGAAAAAAATACTATCACAGCGACCATAACTCCGGCGCCTATCATACCTGCCAGCATCTTCTTCGTCCTTTTACTCATAGGAGGTCTTTTCCCATAATTACTTTCTCTCATAAATCCTCAAATCCTCTGTCCCCGGCTGCCAGATTCTGCAGCCCAAAGTCCGTAAATCTTCACAGATATGCTCATAGCCCCTGCTGATAAACCCGGCTCCTGTAACACAGGTTTCTCCCTCTGCCATAAGTGCGGCAATGAGCAGGGCTGCACCACCTCTGAGATCTCCTGCCTGTACCTGTGTTCCCTTAAGAGTTTTTCCCCCTCTTATGATTGCCTGGTTTCCGCTTACGGAAATATCTGCGCCCATTTTTTTCATCTGAAAAGCACTGCCAAATCTCCGGTCAAAAATATTTTCCCGTATGGTACTCTGTCCCTGCGCACCTGTCAGCACCGCCATCAACGGAGCCTGCAGATCTGTGGGAAAACCCGGATAAATTTCTGTTTCTACTAAAACAGCCGGTCTGACAGCATTCTTTCCATTGACCTCTAGTGTACCACCATTTACTTGATATTGTCCACCTATTTTCCGATATACTTCCATAAACGACTGCAACTCCTCCACAGGTACATCATGAAGAATAATCTTACTTCTTGCTGCCGCAGCCGCACACAGATAGGTACCTGCAACAATACGATCCGGAGGAATACGGTAGTCTCCGCCTTTCAGTTCATCCACTCCTCTGATCGTAATTTCACCGGTTTCTTCTCCTTCTATCAGTGCTCCCATTGTTTTCAGATATCTGCAGAGCCAGAAAACCTCCGGTTCTTTCGCACAATTATAAAGATGTGTTACACCTTTTGCAAGAACTGCTGCCAGTATTGCCTGTTGAGCAGCTCCCACACTCGATTTCGGAAACACAATATCCTGCCCTTCAAATCTGACACATTCTCCATCCAGGCCTGATGCATTTTCCCGGACATCCGCGCCAAGTGCTCTCAGTGCCATAAGATGGAAATCTATTGGTCTTTTCCCGATCGTACATCCGCCCGGATACCCTATCCTGCATTTTCTATTTCTTGCAAGCACCGCACCTGCCAGAATGATCGAAGAACGCATTCTGCCTGTATAGACTGCAGGAATTTCTGTTCCGTCTGCGCAGGAACAATCCAGATAAAGATCATGATCGTCCCACCAGGTCACTGCACCAAGACTTTTCAAAATCTCTTCCATACAGAAAACATCTGAAATTCTGGGGCATCCCCTCAGAATGCTTAGTCCTCTGTGCATCAGAGATGCGGCTATCATTGGAAGTGCTGCATTTTTAGATCCCTGTATAAAAATCTCTCCGCTGAGAGAAGCTTTACCTGTTACATGGATTTCATCCAACCTTTTGCTCCCAAAGAGTCTCTTACTTTACAGTTTATGGCTTTTTCTATTATATGTTACGTCATTCTGAAACCTGTAATTCAATTTATCCTGTCACATTTCCCAACATTCATCGCAAGTCCCATTTCCCCAAGAAGAAACACTGCCGAAGTTCCTCCATAGCTGATAAAAGGCAGCGTAATGCCTGTATTGGGGATTGTATTGGTCACCACTGCAATATTCAAAATAACCTGAAGAGCCAGATGCCCCATAATCCCGCAACAGATAAGAGCTCCGGCCAGATCTTTTGCATGCATGGCAGCCACACCCAGCCGCCACAGAAGCATTGCAAACAGAAAAATCAGAAAGATAGCTCCGGCTGCTCCCATTTCCTCACATATAATCGAAAAAATCATATCATTCTGCGCTTCCGGAACAAATCCAAGTTTCTGCAGACTGTTTCCAAATCCTCTGCCGAATATTCCGCCGCTGCCGATGGCATACAGTCCCTGGATCGTCTGAAATCCTTTTTCATATTTCTCCGGATTTCTCCAGATTGCAAGACGTTCCAGACGATAACTCTCTGCAGCAAGAAAAACAGCTATGAAACCTGCACCTGCGCTGCCAAGCCCGATAAATTCCAGATATCCCGGATTGGATACAAAAATCAGAATTCCACCGATACCCAGAATAATGATCGCTGTACTCAGATTATTTGAACCTACAAGACCAATGATCGGCAGCAGGGTCAATATTGTCCTGCACATAAATCCAAAGCCCTTGGTTGCTTTTTTTGTACGCTCGATCTGCCATGCAAGAAAAAGGATTACAGCAACTTTCGCAAACTCTGAAGGCTGAAAAGATAAAGGTCCAAGATTCAGCCATCTTTTTGAGCCGTTGATCTCCTGACCTACAAAAAGTACTGCGCCGGACAAAAACATTGAAATCAGATATGCCACTGGTCCCAGCCTCAGAAAAAAATGATAATCAATGGAAGAAACCATATACATCACTCCCATACCCAATGCTGTTGCAAATAACTGTTTCTTAAAATAACAGGCAGAGTCGCCGAAACGTACTCTGCCATTATATTCACTGGAGCTGAATAATACTGCCAGGCCAAAAATCACAAGCAGTACAATCAGTACCAGCATCGTCATATCTGTTTTTGATAAATCTGTCGCTCTTTTTCGCGCCATCTGTTTCTCCGCAAAATTATCTATAGCCGGTCACTGCAGCTTCGTCTTTCTCTGCCGGACAGCTATAATTCTTACTTATAGATATTCTACAGATTTCTTACATATTCCTTGAACATATCTCCACGCTGTTCATAGTTATCAAACTGTCCCCAGCTTGCACATGCGGGAGAAAGCAAAACAGCATCTCCAGGCTGTGCTTTCTCCTCACATACCTTTACTGCCTCTTTCAGATCTTCGCAGAGGATGATGTCATGGAAACCATGTTTCTCAGCAGCTTCTTTGATTTTCTCCTTTGTCTGACCGATCAGCACCAGATAACGTACCTTTCCGTCAAATGCCTCAATCCATTCATCATAACCGGACTGTTTATCATAACCGCCGCCGATCAGAAGTGTCGGACGGTTCATTGCCTGGATTCCTTTAATTGCCGCATCCGGGTTAGTTCCTTTGGAATCATTATAATATACAACGCCTTTTTTCTCTGTCACATATTCGATTCTGTGTGCAACAGCTGTAAATTCACAGATGCTCTTACGGATGCTGTCCAAGGATACTCCATCGTAGTAAGCCATTGCAACTGCGGCCATAACATTCTCAAAATTGTGTTTTCCAAGAAGCTTCAGATCTTCTGTTTTAACTACTTCGATTTCTTTTTCTCCGTCCTTCAGGATGATTTTGTTTCCATCCAGATAAATTCCCTCATCCAGTTTACGTCCGCTGGAGAAATATACCACTCGTGGAGTCAGATGTTTTCCAAACTCACGCAAAACCTCATCTTCATAATTCAGCACGCATACATCTTCTGTGCCCTGATTCTCAGTGATCAGTTCTTTCACACGTATATACTCTTCCATTGTATGATGACGGTTCAGATGGTCCTCTGTAATATTCAGGATTGCAGATACCTTTGGTGCAAACTCATCAATCGTTTCCAGCTGAAAACTGCTGATTTCTGCAACAGTTACAGAGTTTTGCTTCATCTCCAGTGCTTTGGAAGTATATGGGGTTCCGATATTGCCGACTACAAAAACAGACTCACGTGCATCCTGCATAATTTTTCCAAGAAGTGCTGTTGTAGTAGTTTTTCCGTTTGTTCCTGTGATGGCAAGTACTTCGCCGTCACCTACTCTGTATGCCAGTTCTACCTCTCCCCATACCGGAAGCCCCTGCTCATAAAAACTCTTTACAAGTGGAAGATCTGTCGGCACTCCGGGGCTTAAAACTACCAGATCAAGACTGTCCTGTACTTCTTTCGGAAGTTCTCCTGCATATACAGTGACCGGATATGTCCCATCTGTTTTATGTACAACTGCGTCTTTATCTGTTTCGGCATTTCCGTCATAGATAACCGGAAATGCTCCTACCTTTGCCAGAAGGTCAGATGCTCCGATTCCGCTTTTTCCGGAACCGAATACAAGTACCTTTTTTCCCTGTAATTCCATAATAATTTTCCTCCCTTTTATCAGCATAACGCTGAAATCTGCTTAGCCAAAATCTTACAGTGCCAGCAATGCGACCATACACATAACCGCTGTAATAACCGAGAATACCGCAACTACACGTGTTTCAGACCATCCGCATAACTCAAAATGATGATGGATCGGTGCCATCTTAAAGATACGCTTTCCATGTGTTGCCTTGAAATAAGTTACCTGAATGATAACGGAAAGTACTTCGATCAGATAGATCAGACCCACGATCAGGATAAATAACGGCATCTGCATCACATAAGCCGTACCTGCAACAAAACCACCCAGTGCCAGAGAACCTGTGTCTCCCATAAACACTTTTGCCGGATATACATTAAACAACAGAAATCCCATCAGACCTCCCACAACTGCACCTGTGATCGGCTCGATCCCGGATTTCATTCCAATAGAAACCACTGTAAAAAATACTGCAACGATCAGAGTTACACTGGAAGCAAGACCATCCAGACCATCCGTAAAGTTAACTCCATTCACAGTACCGATCACAGCAAAGAAAAGGACCGGAACTGCCAGCCATCCAAGATTCAGGAAATGTCCGCTCCAGAATGGGATCCTCATAGTCAGTGAGATGTCTGTATACTTAACAATATAAAATACAAAAATTGCAGTCAGAACTACCTGAAGTAAAAATTTCTGCCATGGCAGCAGTCCGTCTGAGCGTTTCAGCACAACCTTCAGATAATCATCCAGAAATCCGATAATTCCAAATCCAAGAGTCAGGAACAGTACCGGAATGATCTTCGGATAATCCCCTACATAAAATAATGCAGTTATCGCTGTGGCGATCAGAAAGATCACTCCACCCATTGTAGGTGTTCCTGCTTTCTTTAAATGGGACTGTACGCCCTCTGTTCTTTCTGTCTGGCCCATCTTCAGTCTCCGGAGAAAAGGAATGATGACCGGTCCTAATACAACGCTGATTGCAAAAGAAATCAGCACAGGGATTACAACTTGAAATTCCATCTTACACCTCGTTCATTCTTTCGTTTTTTCCTGAAAGTTTTTTACTTTCAGATTTCTTTTAGTATAAGGCTTTTTTGCTTATTTATCAACCCTGCCTGCGGAATTTCCCTAATTGCCTTCTGCAGAAAAATCAGAAATATTACTTTTTTCAATTCCAAGATATGGCAGGATATTCTCAAAGATACCACGTATCACAGGTGCAGCTACTGTCCCACCATAATAGATTCCTTTCGGATCATGAATAATGCACAGTCCCAGTATCTGCGGATTTTCTGCAGGTGCAAATCCCAAAAAAGAGGAAATATAACGGTTTGCACTTCTTGGCAGTGTCTGAGAAGTGGCAGTTTTCCCTCCGATGGCATATCCTTCAATTTTTGCATTTTTTCCGGAGCCCTGAGATACTACTGTTTCCAGGATTTCTCTTATTTCCTTCGAAGTTTCTTCAGAAACAATTCCTTCCTTTACCGGAAAAGTCAGTTTCTCACCCTCTGTTCTGTCAGGATTTAACACTGCGACTCCAAAATGCGGTGTCACCCGTCTACCTCCGTTTATAAGTGAACTTACTGTTGCAGCCAGCTGAACAGGCGTAATCTGAAAAGACTGTCCAAAAGAAACCGTTGCCAGTTCCACTTCTCCCATATTTTTCTTCTGATGCATAATAGTTCCTGCCTCTCCCGGAAGATCTGTCCCGGTTTTATCCAGAAGTCCAAACTGTCTGAAATACTTATAATAACGTTCTATCCCAAGGCGAAGCCCCACCTCTATAAACACAGGATTACAGGAATTCTGTGCACCTTCCACAAAATTCTGGGATCCATGTCCTGTTCTTTTTGCACAGTGGATTCTGCGATCCTCCACCACTTTATATCCAGGACAATAAAAACGGTCCCCAGGTGAAACAACACCAGCCTCCAGTCCGGCTGCCATGGTGATGATTTTAAATGTGGAGCCCGGTTCATAAGTATCATTCAGGCAGGGATTTCTCCACATCTGATTCAGTAATTCCTGCTTTCTTTCTGTATTTGTTTTTCCTGATGCTGTCTGCACTGCCAGTTCACTTTGTTCATTGTGATCTTCCGACGGTATTGTTATCCCGGATTCATTTAACTGCATATTCAGATCATCTGTCAGGGTAAAAGGATCATTCAGGTCAAATTCCGGCACATTGACACATGCATATATTTCGCCGTTCTGTGGATTCATCAGCAGGATAGATACACGTTCTGCCTGCTTTTCCTCCATTACTTTCAAAGCTGACTGCTGCGCAAATTCCTGAATATTTACATCAAGGCTGATTATCAGGCTTTTCCCCTCTATCGGTTTTTCCCTTGTCTCACCCAATTTATCAATTTCCACACCCCTGGCATCTGTTGTTGTCAGGATTTTACCCGGCTGTCCCCTCAGGATTTCTTCATATTTCACTTCCAGACCGATAATTCCCTGATTATCACCTCCCGTAAAGCCAATGACTTTTGAAGCCAGACTTCCACATGGATAGTAACGCTTATAATCCTCATCAACTTTCACCCCTGCCAGACTGCACTCTCTTATCTCATCACCTGTACTTTTTTCCACATTTGTCTTTACTATTTCTATGGAAGAGATTTTCTCCACTCTTTTTCTCACTTCTGCCTCATCTATTTTCAGTTTTTCAGACAGCAGGGCGATTACTTTTTCAGGTTCTTTAATCTGACTGTGGATCACAGAGATTGTACATACCGTCCTGTTTGATGCCAGAACTTTTCCCCTTGCATCCAGAATCTCCCCTCTGGCCGCTTTGATCTCTCTCTCTCTTTCGTGAAGTTCTTTTGCTTTCTTATAATAATAGTCTGATCTGAAACACATAAGATATACCAGTCTTCCGATAAGGCCTGTCATCATTAAAATACAGCAGAGTAATACCACCCATATTTTTCTCTTGTGAAACGTCATATTTTTTTTCATAAAAAAAGCTCCGCAGAGATTGTCATAACAATATATGACCATTCTCTGCGGAGCTATAACTATACGTTTTTATTCCAGACCTGCTTCTTCATTGGTAATACCGTCTGTCTCTTCGTCATTATCCTCAGTCGTCTCAGCTTCATCATCCTCCAGAGGTGCAGGTGCATCAGGATTGGATACTGCATCTCCTGAAGAATCTGCATCCGTACTTCCCGAAGCACTGACAAGATTTGTAGACATCTTATAATTGCCTTCCTCATCCAATATGTGATCTCCATTGGCATCCAGCAGATATCCGTTTTCATCAATCCGGTTTCCATCCCAGTCTATCAGATTGCCATCTGCATCCACCAGATTACCGTCACTGTCAAGTTCGCTGTCCGATATGGAAGTACTCTTTAAATGTCCCTTAAACCCTTCCCACAATTCTGTCTCCGGCACTGTTCCATCTTCAGATTCATCCGGCACTACATTCAGATACGGAAGAAGCTCCGAAAGGATTCCCTGTGCAATATACTGCGGATAAGTACTGTTTGCCTGATCCTCTACATTCGGTTCATCTACAACTACATAAATTACCACAGCCGGGTCATCTACAGGAGCAAATCCAATAAAAGAAACCAGATATTTTCCGTTTCCTCGCGGGTATTTCTCCGCTGTACCTGTTTTACCGCCTGAACTGTAACCCTGCACTTTGGAATGACGGCTGGTACCCTGCTGTACACTCAATGCCATATAGCTTCTGATATCACTGGAAATCCTGGAGGAAATCGTCTGCTTCAGAAGTATCGGCGAGATTGTTTTTACAGTTCCGCCATTACTGTCAAGAACCTTTGTCACAAGATGCGGCTGATAATAATATCCGCCATTGATAACGGAACTCATCGCATTGATTTCCTGGATCATGGTACAGGTAAAACCCTGTCCAAAAGCAGAACATGCAAGTTCTGTTTCCCCCATACTGTCCTTAGTATGGATAATACCTGCGCCTTCATTCGGCAGGTCAATCCCTGTCCTTGTTCCGAAATTAAACAGACTCTGTGCTTTGATAAACTGAGTAGCTCCCATCTTGGCACCAATCTGCATCATTGCATCATTACAGGAGTTTGCAATTACCTCTCCCAGTGTCTCTGTGCCATGTGCGCTCGGATAAACCGCACACTTGATCATAGTATCTCCAAAAGTCTGCGATCCATCGCATACAAATGTATCTGTTTCCTGTATCGCACCCTTTTCCAATGCAGAAGCCATGACGATCGGCTTTACAACAGATCCCGGCTCATAGGCATCTGTGACGCAGAAATTACTCCACATACCATTCAGAGCCTCCACTGTTTCCACATCATTCATCGCTTTGATTTCATCTTCTGTATATACAGCGGAAAGATCTCTCGGATTATTCAGATCATAACGGTCACCACCATCCATGGCAATAATCTCACCGGTGGACGGATTTTCAACAATGACACCTATATTCTTGGCCCCCATTGCCTCTTTAAATCCATTAACATATTTCTCAACAATCTGCTGTGCACCGATGTCAATGCTGGTCTGAATGCTTTTTCCATTCACCGCAGCAATAATGGTCTGCTCCACATCTGAATCATCATTGATATACCCATACTGTCTTCCGTCTACGCCTGTCAGTGTGCTGTTATAGTACCCTTCCAGTCCGATATCTGCCACATCTCTGTCCAGTGCAAAACCAATTGTATCGCATGCTGTTTCATTAAACGGGTAACTTCTCAGATAATCCTCTTCAAACCAGACGCCTTTGATATTTGCCCGTTCCTTTGCCTGCGCTTTAGTAAGACCGGAATCTTCATCCTCTGCCTTATATTTTTCAAATTCTTTCTTTTTGTCCATAGACAGCTGTTTTGTCAGTACCTGATACTGACTCTGGCTGGTTCTTGAATCGGCCAAAAGAGAACGCACTGTTTCTTCATCAATCCCCAACACCTCATTTAAGGCACGTATTGTTGGCTCTACATAGTCCTCATCTGAATTTACAGTTTTACAGTCCAGGATCACATTATAAACTTTATTGCTGGTAGCCAGTATATTTCCGTTCTTGTCATAAATATCGCCTCTCTTTGCCGGCAGTACCTGGCTCTCATATTTCTGCTGTGCCTGACTTAACACCTGTTTTTTGTATTTGCTTCCACTGGTAGCATTAATATAAGTAATTCTCAGCACTAATATTACCAGAAGCAGTAACACAATTCCAAACAATATCAGCAGCTTTTCTTTCATGTTTTGATTTATTTTTCTCTGTGGTCTTCTTCGACTCTTTCTTCCCGTATTGCTCAATTAATCACCTACTTTGAATCTGGTATATCCTGATACTGTCTTACATAGCTGTTACCCGATGTAGAATAGGTTACTGTCTGATCATCTGACGGATATTTCATTCCCAGTCTCCCCAATGCGATCTGCTTGATCTTATTCAGATCCACATTTGATGTCACCTGGCTGTAATATGCATCATTGTCTTCTTTTAAATCTGCCAGTTCCTCCTCAAGAGATGCAACTGTACTCATCTTTGCGGTAATCTCTGATTTGTAACGAAGATATTTCACAGAGCAGAATAATATCGCCACACATACAACTGCCAGAAACGCTACAAATCCCCAGTTCATTGCAGTCGCCTTCTGCCTGTTCTTCTGTGCTTCTTTACTCAACTGATGTTTCTGCCTTGGTACCTGCGCAGGACTCGCCTGCACTCTTCGGTTTCGATTGATCTGCTGCCTTCCCGGATTCTGTCTTCCCGGCTGCCTCTTTCTCTCCGGAACTTCTGCAAGACGTCTGACCGTATTTCCGTCAACATACATTCCTCTGTTTGTTCTGGCACTGGTTCTGCTTCTTCTTGCTGTTTCACTCCTGGTCGTTCTCGCCATTTCATGCCTCTCTAATTATAATACTCTCTCAAAAATCCGAAGCTTTGCACTTTTGGAACGCGGATTCTCTTCCATCTCTGTCTCCCCCGGAAGAATCGGCTTTCTTGTGATCACTTTTCCTTTAGATTTCTTCCCGCATACGCATACAGGAAAATCTGAAGGGCAGGTACACGGATTCTCATTTTTTCTGAAAATCGTCTTTACAATTCTGTCCTCCAGAGAATGAAACGTGATAATGCAAAGTCTTCCGCCATCATCAAGGATATCGATCATTCCATCCAGAGAATCCCGCAGCACATCGAGCTCTCTGTTAAGCTCAATACGGATTGCCTGAAAAGTTCTCTTGGCCGGATGTCCTGACTTCACCTGCATCTTCATGGGAATGGATTCTCTGATGATTTCTGTCAGTTCTCCGGTGGTTGTGATCGGTTTCACCTGTCTGGCGGCAACAATATGTTTTGCAATATTTTTTGCAAATTTATCTTCACCGTAATCACGAATAATACGGTATAATTCTTTTTCTTCATAGCCATTGACAATATCGCCGGCTGTCTGCGTCTGGCGCTGATCCATGCGCATATCGAGCGGTGCATCTACCCTGTAGGTAAAACCGCGTTCTTCATTGTCAAGCTGATAGGAAGATACTCCAAGATCAAGGAGAATCCCGTCGACTTTATAGATGCCTCTTGCTGCCAGTTCCTGTACCATGTAACAATAATTGCTGCGAATGATCGTCGCCTGTTTATAGGGGGCTAACCTCTCACTCGCAGCAATTATCGCATCCTGGTCTTGATCTATGCCAATAAATCTCCCCTTGGCAGAAAGTTTCCTGCATACCTCACCGGCATGCCCTGCACCTCCTAAAGTACCATCCACGTAGATTCCGTCCGGTTTGATATTCAAACCTTCAATGGTCTCTTCCAGTAATACAGATTTGTGTTTAAATTCCATCTCCGTCTCCTGTCTGGATTTACTTTGCAAGATACTTCAAACGAGACCTGTCAGATTGTAATTCCCATGTCCTGCATGCTCTCCGCAATGCTGTCCATGTCATCATAATCACAGATCTCATTCCATTTTTCTTTGCTCCAAACTTCAATTCTGTTCAGATTACCTGTCAGAACCACATCTTTCTCCAGACCGGCAAATTCGCGCAGTGTCTGCGGTACAAGGATTCGTCCCTGCCTGTCCAGTTCACATGTAGTTGCTCCAGCTACAAAGAATCGTGAAAAAGTTCTGGCATTTTTATTTGTAAGTGGTAAAGATCTGAGCTTCATTTCAAAGGATTCCCATTCATCCATCGGATAAATGTAAAGACAGCCATCAAGCCCTCTTGTCAGAACAAACTCTTCCCCTAAGAGTTCCCTGAATTTAGAAGGAATGATCAGACGCCCCTTCGCGTCGATCGTGTGGTTATACTCTCCCATGAACATGTTACTCACCTACTCTCGCAAAATCTGAATCTCCCCTTCAGATTTCTCAGGTGGTAATGGACTCTGCCGTTATTCCCCACTCACCACCACTATTCACCACTTTCTACCACTTATGTGCTTATTCTAAACTATTTAGGCTGAAAAAACAAGGGGGAGAAAAAGATTTTTAAAATTTAGAACTCTGTTAACATTTATGAAACAACCTTATTTTTACGAGAAAAATGGGCTTTTATACACAAAAAGTGGGCTGAATTTCCACTTTCAACCCACTTATCTTTCAGATATATGTTTTTTTACTGTTCTTCTTTTGAATTTGTGGGAGAATTTCCCACATCTGGCTTTACCTGTTCATCCATCTCCGGCCGGATTTCCGGTTCCGGTTTCATTTCAGAAGTCTCAGGAAACATCTGTTTTTCTTTCACTGACTCATCCAGAAATCTTTTTTTCCTCTGCTGGCGTATAGTATCTCTTTTCTGTGCCATCACTCTGCGTACGATCACTACAGGCATAAAAACAGCAAATAACATAGCGGAAATCACCAGCGAAATCCCCACTTTTGTCCCCGGAATATAAAGCTTATCTGTTCTGAGCCATTCAAAGAAAAACCTTCCCAGACCATAACCTGCCAGATAGATCATAAACAATTCGCCTTCATATTTCTTTTTTCGGCGCATGGTCATCAACAGCAGAAATAACAGCAGACACCACAGACTTTCATAAAGAAAAACCGGCTGAACCTGAATATATGAAATCCCATTTATGGTCAGCAGATTATCTCTCATTGCTCCCGAAACTTCTCCTGACCGTACAGCTGAAACCGGTATCTGCATTGCCCATGGCAGATTTGTATATTCTCCGAAAGACTCTCTGTTAAAAAAGTTGCCCCAGCGTCCTATAGCCTGTCCCAGAAGTATTCCGGGACACGCAATATCGGCACTCTGCCAGAATGACGTTTGGGTAATCCTGCAAAATACCGCTGCCGCAAGAAATCCAAAGAGCAGACCACCATATAAAGCGTAACCGCCATTTCGAAAGTCCAGTATGGCATTCAGATTTTCTTTATAAAATCCCCATGAAAAAGCCACATAAAATAATCTGGAACCTGCCACTGAAACTAGCAGGGAGATAAGCATCATATCGAGATACCTGTTCTGATCTTCCCCATTTCGTTTCGCTTCAAGTGTCACAAGTCCCATTCCAAGAAGAGCACCCACAGCAATCAGTACTCCATATATGGTGAATTCCATTCCAAATATCTGAAATGAGCGCGGCACATAATCAAAGACCAGGCCAAGTCCCGGAAAACGTATCGACATTTCCATAAATCACCTGTTCATCATACATTGAATCGGAATAAGATCACATCTCCATCCTGTACAACGTATTCTTTACCTTCCATTCTTACAAGACCTTTCTCTCTGGCACCTGCATAGGAACCACAGTCCAGAAGATCCTGATAATTTACAACCTCAGCTTTGATAAATCCTCTTTCAAAATCTGTATGGATCTTACCTGCTGCCTGCGGAGCCTTTGTTCCGATTTTAATCGTCCATGCTCTTGTCTCATCCTCACCTGAAGTAAGGAAACTCATCAGTCCAAGGAGATGATAGCTTGCTTTTACAAGTTTCTCAAGTCCTGATTCTGTCAGTCCCAGATCCTCCAGGAACATTTTCTTCTCATCATCATCCAGTTCAGAGATCTCTTCTTCGATTTCTGCACAGATAACGAAAATCTCACTGTTCTGCTCTGCCGCATATTTGCGCACTGCCTGTACATGGCTGTTGCTTTCACCGTCATCAGCCAGATCTCCTTCTGCTACGTTTGCTGCATAGATCACAGGCTTCCAGGTAAGCAGATTATAAGTAGACATCCAGGCTTCTTCATCTTCATTTTCCATTTCCATAGTGATTGCCATCTTGCCATCTTCCAGATGTGTTTTTACCTTCTGAAGGAAATCAAGCTCCTTGGCAGCCTCTTTGTCCATGCGTGCTGTTTTTGTAACTTTTGCAATTCTTCTCTCAAGGATCTCAAGGTCTGAGAAGATCAGCTCCAGATTAATAGTTTCAATATCACGGATAGGATCAATACTTCCATCTACATGGATAACATTGGAATCTTCAAAGCAGCGGACTACATGAACGATTGCATCTACCTCACGGATATTTGCAAGGAACTGGTTTCCAAGGCCTTCTCCTTTGGATGCTCCCTTTACAAGTCCTGCAATATCTACGAATTCAATTACAGCAGGTGTCACTTTCTTAGAATGATAAAAGTCTCCGAGAAGCTTCAGTCTCTCATCCGGCACTGTAACAACACCTACATTAGGGTCAATGGTACAGAACGGATAATTTGCAGATTCTGCGCCTGCCTTTGTCAATGAATTAAATAATGTACTTTTTCCAACATTGGGTAATCCGACGATTCCTAATTTCATTTTTTATATTTCCTCCTATAAATCCTTTGATTTTATCCCAGTCCAATAGCTAAATCTTTGATTGACCAACATATCAAATGACAATCAAGTGGATATTCACAATCCAAGCTCTTTGCCTTTTAAATCTTTTCCCATATTTCAGCTTCTCTCATCAGAAGTCCTAATACAGTACTTTGTATTATACCATAGCATCTTATCTTTGTGAATATTCATTTTCATCTCATCTCCTGCTAATATTTCCACACTTTTCGAAATGAATTTTTCAAATTCTTCTCTCGCCTCATTTCTATTTCTAATTATTGTAAAAATCATTTTTATGCCGGCTCAAAAAATGTCCTTACACATATTCAAAAGATGAAGGGCATAAATACAGCCTCTTATAGAATACTTGAAAACAAAAAAGCACTCACCTATTTCAGGTAAATGCCTTAGTCAAGCGGATATTCACAATCCGCTTTGCTACTTGCTCATAACCGAATAACTGCTCCGCAGTTTATCAGAAAGATTCAGCCTTCCCCTCCGGGAAAATAATTTTAAACACAAAGAAGAAAATCACCATGGAAACTCCACCTGTGATAATTGTCACAAGCATGTTATAGACTGCCGGTGCCACATATGCAGATGCAACTGGCATCCACAGATTATTAAATCCATTACAAATCAGTGAAATTACCACCCATGCTATAAAATACCAGATTGCCTGATATACAGGATTTCCATGGCTTTTAAAAGTAATATTTCTCTGAAGCGGAAAATTGATACACTGTGCAAGAAATGACCCCAATTCATAACTGATAAAATAGCCAAGTCCACCACCGATCAGTATATTCCCCGTTGCATCACGCAATACATTATACCCCAGTAAACTCCATGTAAATTTTACTCCAAACAGATTCATGGAAACCTTTGGCCACATAAATTCTGTACCAGCCAGACCAATTCCCAAAATCCCTGGTAAAAATGTAAATACAAGATACTGGAATACTGTCACGCCCATACTGAATATAACAAAATAGAATATCTGATAAAGCCATTTTGCAAAAGTAGCATGTTTCTCTTCAAAACATTTCCATATATTTTTTATATGATTCATCTGCACTTCCCTCCGGCTCCTTTTAATAATTTTTCATATTTCTTATTATTTCTTCTGTTTCTGAAATATCCGCCAACTACTTTTTTTACTCCAAGCATAAAATGGCCATTCACAGCATCGACAATTCCATATACCATTTCCATACTGACGGCCCCGCCGGTCATCTTGGCAATCCCCCGAAACGGCATATTGTAAATAAAAAGAATATTCAGATCTGGCTTTCCCTGTGCCTCACTCTTCTTTTTCATTTTTGTGAGATATCTATATATCAGCCTTGCAAGTCGGCTTTTTGCATAATACATCTGACAGATTGCATCATTGATTTCCAGATTTCCACTCCATCTCCCGTTCGGTATCTCATGGCCAAGAAGTTCACGAAATTCCTCATCTGATATTTTCTGCACGATTCCTGTATAATAGTAAGGCATTTTTGCCGGATTATACGGATACCCTTTACTATTTCCTGTTCTCTCAGTCATACCTGTTAAACGAATATCTGCAACACTGGCTCCTACCATAATCTGATAAGTTCCTGTTTCTATTTCCCACTGTCCCGTTTTTATATTCCAATAACGGAATGTCTTATCATCAAAGGGAATCCTGAGCTGTCTGCTTTCTCCTGCCTTTAGATAAACTTTTGCAAAACCTTTCAGTTCTTTTTCCGGTCGGAACACGATTGCATTAGGAAGTCCTACATACATCTGAACAACCTCTGCTCCATCTCTGTCACCTGTATTGGTAACCGAAACTTTGATTCCATCCTCTTCTATGATAAGATCAGAATATGTAAATTCCGTATAGGAAAGCCCAAAGCCAAATGGATATTGCACCCGAACTTTTGAAGTATCATAATAGCGATATCCCACATAAACACTCTCTCGGTATTCCGATGTTTTCTCATTACTTGGATAATATCGGAATGCCGGTATCTGTTCATAAGATATGGGATATGTTTCTGCCAGTCTTCCTGATGGATTCACTTTTCCGGTCAGAATATCCAATGTTGCAGAAGCGCCTGCCTGTCCATTCAGATAGCCATGCAAAATCGCTTTGCAGCAGGTGTGCCATGGCATTTCTATCGCAGATCCTGCACTCAGTATTCCAATAATATTTTCATTCACTTTACTGATATCCTGCAGAAGATCTATCTGATTCTGCGGAATACGCATATGGGTTCTATCCAGTCCTTCTGATTCACTGATCTCATCAAGACCAAAGCAGAAAATCACAATATCTGCGTTCATGGCCAAATTTAATGCAAACTTTCTATCATTCTCATCTACATCTCCATTTCTCTGATAGCCTCTTGTCATCCCCAGAATATTCAGATCATATTGTTGCAAAATCGATGACATATCTTCTACTTTTGTTGGATTGACCATAGAAGACCCTGCCCCCTGATATCTGGGTGAAAAAGCAAAATCTCCAATAACAGCGATGGATTTTTTTGTATCCAGCGGAAGAATCTGTTTTTCATTTTTCAGAAGAATCATGCTTTCTGCTGCTGCTTTCCTTGCCAGTTGATGATGTGCATTTCTGTCAAAGTTTTTATCTGAAAGCTTCTTCCCTGATGTCAGTTCCATCACTGCATCCACCAGTTCTCCAACTCTTTCATCCAAATCCGCTTCCTTCAGCGTTCCATTTCGGACAGCAGCAATCACTTCTCTTGCAGAATCGTACCCACAGGACGGCATCTCCAGATTTGAGCCGGCAGCAACACCTTTCACATGGTCATTGCTTCCGCCCCAGTCTGTTACTACAATTCCATCAAATCCCCATTCTTTGCGCAAGATATCTGTCAAAAGATGTTTGTCCTCATTAGCATAAATCCCATTAATCTGGTTGTAACTGCTCATGATTGCTTTTGCGTGTCCTTCTTTAACAGCTATCTCAAAACCGGTCAGATAAATTTCTCTTAATGTCCGTTCGTCAACAACTGCGTCCATTGCCATTCTCCGAAGTTCCTGACTGTTAACCGCCAGATGCTTCGGGCAGGCATAAACGCCTTTACTCTGTATTCCACGAATATATGACGCTGCCATCTTCCCGGAAAGATATGGATCTTCTGAAAAATATTCAAAATTTCTTCCACATAATGGGCTTCTTTTAATATTTAATCCCGGACCAAGCAGGATATTTACATCCATACTTGCTGCTTCCTCTCCAAGAGCCTGTCCAATCTCTTCCCCCAGATCCTGATTCCAGCTGTTTGCTATCGTCGCTGCTGTGGGAAAACAAGTTGCATTCAAGGATGCATTCAATCCCAGATGGTCTCCTGCTCCTGCCTGTTTTCTGATTCCATGCGGTCCATCTGAAAGAAAGATGGACGGGATGGAAAGCCTGTCAATTTCTCTGGTCTGCCAGACAGTTTTTCCACTGAGTATCGCTGCCTTTTCTTCTATTGTCATCTTTTCAACCAATTTTTGCTGTTTCATAACTGTTTTCCATCCCACTTTCATCCTTATTCAACATTCTTTCTTTTCTTATATCCTCTGATTACCAGTACTTCCATTCCGGCCATGAAAAGTGCTATTACAATGTCGATTCCAATTCCTGCTTTTTTCCAGTTTTCCATACCTGTTTCTTCGTGTTCTCCATCATAAGCCCAGCTGCTTACAACTGTATACATGACATTTTTGCAGGCATTCCTCATCTGAAGTACAGCTGTTGGATGCTCCGGATTGGCTACATTGTTCTCTTCTCCGTTGAATGTGGACAACATTGCATCTACTCCATTCGCCAAAGCTGCATCTGCATTCATAAATCCATGACCATTGTTTCGGAAGAAGTCTGTAAGCGCCATTCCCCTGAATCCCCATTCATCTCTGAGAACTGTATTCATAAGGTTACTGCTTTCTCCAGTCCATTTATCTCCAAGGAAACTCCAGGAAACCATAACCGCATTTGCGCCACCCTGTTTTACAGAAATTTCAAATGGTTTCAGATAGATTTCCCGGATTGCCTGCTCATTTGACCAGACACTTACCATCTTTGCATTTCCCTCATACAGAGCAAAATGTTTGATATAAGAATAAACCCCATACTTTCTTGCTCCTTCTACTGCTTTTGCTCCCATATTTCCTGCAAGAACTCCATCTTCTGAAAAGTATTCATAGTTTCTTGCTCCAAATGCGGTTCTATGAGTATTCATACCTGGTGCATACCAGCCTTCTGCACCCATTTCCTGACTGATCTTGCCCATGCATTCACCCCAGGCCTGTGCAAGTTCCTTATTCCATGTGGAAGCAACCACAACTTCAATTGGAAATCCAATAGAACCAACTCCTGTAAAGTTGTTATTAATTGCTGCTGGTCCATCGAAATCAAGTGTAGCCACTTTTCCCACAGAATCCATGGCTGGCAGTCTGATAACCTGCCATTGCAATCATATTTGCCATTTCATCAACAGTAAGCTGATCCAGAAGTTTTTCCCAACGAGGATCGTCATAATCAGCATCACGCATATCAGCTAATGTAAGTCCATTATCTGCTCCCGTTGTCGGCATTACATCCTCATCATTGAGATATGTAGTCTTATCAAAGTTGCTGTTCAGATGATATTCAGAAACATATGGCTCACCCAGCTCTGCAGATGCCGGTGCTGCTGTAGCCTCTTCATAATTTGCAAAATGATCTGCTCGTGATAAATATGTCACATCGCCTTTTGCATCTTCAAATACATTTGTTGCTGCAGTATCATCTGAAGTTCTTTTATTTTCTCCCTTATATACTACATCTTTATCTGCAGTATAAGTTTTCTGATCCAGCACAGTATGTGAATCGCTGTTGATAGAAATCACATAATCGCCTTTTTCAAGAACATATGCTTTTGCATTATTCTCATCATAAGAGGCCATATCTTCTATACTGAATGTGACTGTAACAGTCTGAGATTCTCCCGGCTGAAGCAGATCTGTTTTTGCAAACTCGATCAGATTTGCAGAAGATTTCTCAATTCCGCCATTTGTATATGGCGGTTTATAATACACTTCTACTACATCTTTTCCGGCAACATCTCCTGTGTTGGTTACTTCTACATCTACAGAAATCTGTCCGTCTTTTTCCTCCAGTTCACCCATTTTCTGTTCAAATTCCGTATAACTCAGACCATATCCAAATGGATACTGTACAGTCTTATCGTAATCAATCGCACCTTCCTGTGCAGCTGTTTCATAGTACTTGTATCCTACATAAATACCTTCCACATAATTGGTAAATGCCGGAGCATACACCTGCGCAGTTCCTGCATTCATTCCTTCAACGGCCATATCTGCCAGATTTGTATACTCCGTTTTTTCTGCATTATTCCACCACGGAGCAGTCGTCATATCATAAATAAATGTATCCGGTGTTTTTCCGGAAGGATTGACTTCACCTGAAAATACTTTACCAAGTGCATTAAATCCCACATTTCCCGTTCCGGGACACCATACAACAGATTTAATCTGAGGATATTCATCTGCGAAACCAAATTCAAACTGATTTGCTCCATTATAAACCACAATCACATTATCAAAGTTTGAGCAAACCATATCCACCATATCTCTCTCAGTTTGTGAAAGCTGTAAATAATGCTCTCCCTCAGGAAAATCATCATATTCATCTGAATTATTATCATATGCTGCTTTTCTTACATCCATAGGAATATCATTATGACCTTCACCTGCTTTTCTGGAAAGAACCACAACTGCCACATCAGAATACTCTTTCGCACTTTTAATAAGCTCATCACTGTAAGTATCTACAGGTGGCTCCGGTAATGTCCAGCTCTGTTTCTGGATAGACATTTCCGGATTATCTGCACCATAATTGTTATAAAAATCAACCAGCTCCTGGTTAATAGAAAATCCGGCATTTTCAAGTCCCTGATTCAGACTGACAATATCATACAGATCATTAATTCCACCGGAACCAGCTCCGCCGTAAGCCGGATTAATAGATTCCCAGCCAAAAATATTCAGTTTTTTTGTTTCATTTAAAGGAAGCAGGCTTTCATTCTTCAGAAGAACAATTCCGTCTTCCATAATTTCTTCTGCTACTTCCGCAGCTTCTTCATTTGTTTCATCGCTTAAAGTTCCATTTCCCGTTGCCAGTCCAATCAACGTAGACATTGGTCCAAAACAGATCATATTCACGCAGACAACAACTGCAAGAACCATTGCGATCGCAGCTTCTCCTCTTATCAGAAATCTTTTGCCCCTGGACATCCTGCGGCATACGATCATAATTACGATTCCAATTACAAGTGCAGCAATAATACCGATAATATACGGTTTGCATAATTGTAATACCGCCAGAACATCTTCCATTTCAACACTGATCATTCTCTTTTTCCTCCTTTGACTCTCTCGTCTTTTTCAGGTATCATTTCCTGTTGGCATTACTATAACATGGTTATTATTTCGTGCCGTTTTTGGCACAAGATGCAGCAAATATGGCACAAAATACCCAGAGCATTACAATACTCTGGGTAAAAGAATCTTTAATTCAAACCAGTTCTGCTGTACTCCAAATACTACAGAACCATCATATTTTTCTACAGCTTTACGAATACTCTTCAATCCAAAACCATGGTTTTTACTATCCTTTTTTGTTGTTGTAATCAGATCCTCTTCATTTTTGGAAATTTCTGCTTCACAATAATTCTCTATCTTGATGAACACAAATCCTTTTTGAGCGGATACTGTCAGATGGATCAGTCTTTTTTCCGGATCTGGAATTAAAATTACATGTTCAATCGCATTATCCAAAGCATTTCCAAATATAGAACATATATCTGTTACATGCATATGATCCAATAATTTTCCATCTGCCACACAGGTAATCTGTATATGATTTTTTCGACAATGGAAAATCTTAGCTGCCAAAATCGTATCAAGTACCTGATTCCCCGTTCTGCTTATATTCTCAAAAGCAGCGATTTCCTTTTCCATGGAATCAATCCATTTTTTTCGTTTCTCTTCATCTGATTCCGCACGAAGTCCCGTTATCTGGTGTTTCAGATCATGGTATTTCATTTGTATGAGATCCAGGCTGTCCTGATAATTTCGGTATTGATCATACTGGCTTTTCAGCATCACGTTCATTACTGAAAGTTCTTTCTCGGCAACATACTCACTGATCCTGCTCTGATAAGCATGCAGGATTGCAATTCCTCCAAAATCGATCAGTGTTCTGATAGAAAAAATATCTGCACGTTCTCTGCTCGCAAATGGTGCATTTTCATTTAAAAAGCTCAGATTACTAAAAGCAAAGATTGCAACAGCCATGATTGCCGCCGCTACTACTTCCTTTACTGTCATCTGTTCAAGATAATTCTGCTTCAGAAGATCTTTTTCTAAATAAATATCAATAGTAAAGCAGCCTCCAAAAACAACCATCGTGATCAGAATTTCAACCCCGAGGCTCTGATTCCCCCATGCCTGTACAATAGATACCATCTGCCACTGCAGCGAAGCTGCAAACTCAGCAAGAACAAATGCACGGGCACAGCAATAAGCCGCTCCCAGAGGCTTCATATTTCCTCCGACCATAAGAAATCCATACATCATACCTGCAGCGATCATCATACAGGGAATCCACAAAATTTCAGTTACGCTGCCTGTCAAAGTCAGAAAAATACTCTGCATTGCCAACATGAAAAGACTGCCTATAAGAAAATGTACAGATTTCATGTTTTCTTTTTTTAGGATATAAAGATAAACCAGACATGATCCCCACTCTGCTATTGCCGTATAAATTCTTGGAATATCCTGATATAACATAGTATCCTCCATTTCGCATGAAATCATTCCATATTGAGGTTTTGCAGAAGCAGATTCATGAATTCTTTTTTTCTGGTTCTGCTGACAGGTATATGTACATTATGGATCACACAATCAGAACCAACAAATCCCTCTACATGATTCATATTTACCAGATATCCCTTTGCACATCGAAAAAAATTATGTACCGCAAGTTTTTCTTCGAGTTCTTTCATCGTAATTCTTGAACAGTAATCTCCTCTCGAAGTATGATAAATTACATTATGTCTCTGCCCCTCAATAAAATAGATATCTGCTATATCTATCTTTACAACTCCTTCCCCAATCGGAATCGTAAGAAATTCTTTAACCTCAGAACGCATACGACCAACTGCTTTATCCAGTTTCTGCGAAAAAGAAAAATACTCAACTGGTTTTACTACATAATCCATTGCATCAACTTCGTATCCACGTACTGCATATTGAATCATATTTGTAATAAACATGATAATTACTTTCTGATCCATCTGACGGATTTTTTCTGCTGCTGTCATACCATCCATGAACCGCATCTGAATATCCATCAGAATAATGTCAAAACCGCCATTGTAATTTTCAGTGATATCTTCTCCATCACCAAATACTGTAACCTTTATTGATCTTCCCCTTTCCGTTTGATATTTCCGGATATACTCTGTTAATTGTTTTACGTAAATTTCTTCATCTTCCACAATTGCAATCTGTATCATCCTATACCCTCCACAAGAATTGCATTTTTTGTAACTGTTCAAGCCCGCACAATATAGTTCCAGGTTTTTACTGTTATTTTATAAATAACTTTTGTTTTAGTATATCACTGCTTCATTCCTGAGTCAAGTGGATGTAATATTACAAATTACACCTGTATAATCTGGTTTTCTTTTATCGTATATCCACAGTTATCGCATACACTGTCGCCAACTGTTTTTCCATCTCTCACAAATACTTCTATATCTGCACTACATTTCGGACATTTAACTTCTTCAATTGAAGTCATGTTTCTGGCGTCCATACATCCTGAAAAAAATCCCATCTTTTCACCTTTTTCCTGTATATATTCTATTATTTTCTTAACCTAATTTTTCTTTTATTTTTTTATCTCATCTACTGCTGTCTGGCTGAAATCATAAAGAGAACCTCCCTCTCTCACAGTCCTAGCTTCTTTACAATTTCTCCCAGTGCACTTCTGACCGGAGAATCTTTCGGAAGCTGTATAATCGGCTTTCCATCACAGTCATACTGATAAACCTGGTTATCATGAGGCACCACTCCCAGCAGCTCCAGTCCCTGATTCCGGATTTCTTCCAGAGTTCCGACGTCCAGTTTTCCATCCGGAACACGATTCACGATTAATCCAGTTTTCTGTGGTTTAAAGTTTAACTCCTTCATCAGCTTTGCAATACGTCCGGCTGCCTGAACACCTCTTCTGGAACAGTCACTTACAAGAATAGCAACTTCCATCATTGGCAGGATTCCTCTGCTGATATGTTCCATACCTGCTTCGTTATCAACCACAATATATGGATAATGACTTTGCAGTTTCTGAACCTGGGTCTGCACAAGGCCATTTACAAAACAATAGCAGCCCTGTCCCTGGGTTCGTCCCATTACCATCAAATCATAATCGTCTTCTTCTGCAATCGCATCAGAAAGACGCATTTCCAGATATGCCTGTTTTGTCATACCGGAGGGAATCTGATATCGTGGGTCTATGCCTGCCCGCTCAATTTCTTCTCTCAGCTCCCCAAGTGTGACCTCCGGCTCAACACCGAGCACTTCGTTCAAATTTGCATTTGCATCTGCATCCACCGCCAGGACCGGACGTTTTCCGCTTTCACATAAATACTGGATCAACAATCCACAAAGAGTTGTTTTTCCTACGCCACCTTTTCCTGATACTGCAATTACATGTCCCATGTTTTTCCTCCTAAAATTCTGAACAATCTGTTGACTTTTTCTTTAAACCTCATTATAGTTGTTACTATATAAATTACAATAATCAGTCTGTGAGATTTGTATGGTTACTCAACACATCAGAAAAATTGTTGAGAAATCATATGATACTAACTAATACAGGAGTATATAATGTCAGAAAAAACGAGAAAACAAGATCGCCGTACCCGCTATACCAGGCAAACCATAAAAGATACGTTCTTAGAATTGTTAAATCAGAAAAGTTTTACGAAAATTACAGTTACAGAGGTCTGCAAAAATGCTGAAATCAACCGTGGCACTTTTTATCTTCATTACTACGATATCTATGATGTATTATCAGATATTTTTAATGATATGACTCAGGATATGTTAACAACTGTAGATCATTTATTCTGTCTAAATCAAAAAAGCTGTTCCTATCCGTTCTGTCAGAAAATACAGATGGAATCACAATACAGGGCACTGTTTCTGGATGATGCAATTGCCCCTATTCTTCTGGAAAAAATAGCAGAAAATACAAAAGAAGGCTATGTGACCTGGCTTATGTCACACAGCCTCCTGACCTTTGAACAGGCAGAATCGGTTTTTTATTTTCAAATGAATGGCTGCCTTTCCATCAACAGACTGATGCTCCGCAATCACTGTAATGACTGGAAACAGATTCAGACAACAATTGACAAATTTATCAAATCCGGGCTGGAAAGTTTTCTGATTCATGATCAGAGAGAAGAAAATGCTTCCGATAATTTTTGCAGCAAAATTTCTCCAACTGTTACCGCATCTTCTACACTCAGATAATGATCGGCATGATCCTGAAGAAATATTTTGCCAGATGCAGGAAATTCTTCATCTGCAAACCATATCTTTAAAGTTACCGGATATCTTGGCAGAACTGGAAAAACAGCACACAGATCCGCCTTTGTCTCTGTGAATTCTGCACCCAGGTTTTTACATGCTTTCTGAATTTTCTCAGGATCTTTATCCTGCAAAAGCTTTTCCAGTTTCTGCTCTGCAGTCCGGTCGAACTTGGTTCCTCGAATCAATCCATCTTTCAGGTTACCAAAAGTAATGAGTTTCTGTGAACCTTCTGTTCCATCGGCCATATCCAGATAATGCAGCAATGTCAGATAATGCCATTCGTCCATGTCTGAGTTAATACAAAATTCAGGGAGTTGAATTTCAATCGTTTCATAAAAACTCAGTACTTCAAGCACATTTCGGCTGCTATGAAAAACAGCCCCACTTTTTGCAGCAATATCCTCTCCGGAACGATTTTGCAGCCGTTTTACTGCTGCCTGCAACATTTCCTGAAATGCACGATTTTCTGTTTGATTTTTGTATTCCATAAGTTCTCCTTTGTGAATATTTATAGTATCTGTGTTGACTTTTCCTTTAAATTTCATTATAGTTGTAATTATATTATTTACAATCATCAAAATAATAAATATGCACCGTTTCTCAACACATTGAAAAGAACTGTTGAGAACTTGAAATGTTTTAGACAAACCAGAAATATTTTTGTCTCAAAAATGTGAAAGCAAAATCATTATATCATACTACAAGGAGTTTCTTATCATGAAATATTCAACGAAATTAAGTGATACTGTTCATGTGATGGTTCTGATTGCTATCAACCAGGAAAAATCTCTCTCCAGCGCCTCAATTGCAGAAAGTGTCCATACAAATCCCGGCTTTGTACGCCAGCTTATGTTAAAACTAAAAAAAGCCGGACTTATGACCAGTGTAGCCGGACATGCCCGTCCTTCTCTTTCAAAACCAGCAGACCAGATTACATTGCTGGATATTTATAAAGCAGTTGAAGGTGATAAACCATTGCTTCATTTAGATACTCATACCAATCCAGATTGTGGCGTTGGCATTAACATTCAGTTATCTTTGCAGGGATTCTATAATGAAATTCAAAAAAACGCTGAAGAAAAGATGAATACGATTACTTTACAGGATATCATAAATACTTATTACCAGAGAACATCCATGCAAAATGATTTACAGAATATTATATAGCAGGAGAAACGAAAAAGGACTTCCAGATATGGATTATCTTCTAAATGATGACAAATCTGATAACGATTTGGCGAGGAAAATTTTTATATTTTCTAATCCAGGGCTTTTCTTGTTATCATGCCCGCCTCCGTGCGGGCATTTTTAAATTCAACAGAGCACCGCAGGCGGTCTTTCCTATAAAGTAAAAAAAGCGGTAAATTCAGCTCATCTGCAAGCTCCAGTGCCTCCCTGGGAAACTCATCAAAAAAAACGTGTCTTGTATTTTAGTCTCTTGACATTATCATAAGCAACACCCCTGAGCTAAATGTAACTCTGGCATGTTCGCTGATGATCTCATTGCTTACAGTAAGTCCACTGTCTGCTGCTGTCAGACAATAGTTACTCAGGGGATATTTAAATCCTTCCAGAGTCAGATCTGTCACATTTCCTCCAAATGGAAAAAATGACACATATTTTCCAAACTGTTCTGACTTTTTCAGAACTGTTCCGTCTGAAATAAGTTTCATATAATTATACTGATCCACAAGTGTTACTTCTGCCCCCTGGTTTTGTGCCAGGACGAGGAGTCCGAAATTCGCCATCAGATGGTCTACTCTGTTTCCTGTCACACCAAAGATCACTATCTTTTTCGCACCGGTCCTGATCGCATAATTCATGGCAGACTGTGTATCTGAGTCATCTTTTTCCGGTCTCAGGCGGATAACTTTTATTTCTTTTTTTTCATTTCCAAAGCCTTTTTGCAATTTCCACTCAGTCATTCCACCATAGGGAATTTCACTGTCCATACTTCTTTCTTCATGAATTTCCAGGAATTTTTTTCCATCTTCAGACAGACTGTCAAAATCTCCAATAACTGCATCCGGCAAAAGCTGATGCTCCAGAAAGAATTCCAGCCCTTTATCAGCTGCGATCAGACAGGCTTCATTCTTTTTTAAAAAATCGAGGGCAAAATCACTGTGGATATTGCCCCCGCTTACAATTATCGTATCTATCATGCTCTTCCTCAGTCAATCCTTCTTATGATCTCATCCATTCGTTCTCTGGCATGTTTTACATTTTTTGCCAGATCATCGTTGAAAACATAAGAACCTGCTACCAGCAGATTTGCACCTGCTGTGAGCACTGTCTCCATTGTCTCATCATTGATGCCACCATCAACCTGAACATCTACATCCAGATCCTCGGCCTCGATCAGTTCACGTACTTCCCTGATCTTCTCCGTACATTCTTCCATATACTTCTGACCGCCAAATCCCGGCTGTACAGTCATGATCAGAACCATATCCACATCGCTGAGCATATGGCTTATATCATTTACAGGTGTAGCCGGTTTGATGGAAACCCCCACCTTCACACCTGCTTCCCTGATCTGTTCAATAGTTCTCTCAAGATCTTCACATGCCTCCGCATGTACTGTAATGGAATCTGCCCCACATTCCACAAAATCTCTGATATATCTCTCAGGCTCTGTAACCATGAGATGTACATCAAAAAACAACTTTGATTCCTTTCGGATAGACTTTATCACCGGCATTCCAAAAGAAATACTCGGTACAAAATCACCATCCATAACATCAATATGAAGCCATTCAATCCCCTCTTTTTCCAGGGTTTTGATCTGTTCGCCCAAACGGTTAAAATCTGCCGATAAAATAGAAGGGCACAACTGATACATAATTAGAATCTCCTTTTCTCTTTTAATTCATTATAAAGTCCCAGATAATCTTCATAGCGAAGCTGGCTGATCTCATGCTCAGCCAATGCTGCTTTCACACCACAGTCCGGTTCATGGATATGTCTGCATCCCTGAAATCTGCACTGTTCTTCATATCTGCGAAACTCCGGAAAATACGCCTTAAGTTCCTGTTCTTCTATATCTGTCAGATATAAAGAAGAAAATCCCGGTGTATCCATCAGATAAGTATCATGTCCCACCGGTATCACCTGAGAATGACGCGTGGTATGCTTTCCACGTTTCAGCTTCTTACTTATCTCCCCGGTTTCCATCTGTACATTTTCCTGCAGTGCATTGGTGATTGAAGATTTTCCTACACCGGAAGGTCCTGCAACTACAGTTGTTTTTCCTTTCAGGATCTCATGTATCTCATCCAGTCCCTCTCCATTAAAAGTACTGGAAAAAATCACATCATATCCACAGCTCTTATAAGTTTCATATAAAAACTCCAGTTCTTCCTGTTTTGCAAGATCTTTCTTGTTAAAACATATAACAGCCGGAACATTCTCTTTCTCCATCATGATCAGAAAACGGTCAAGCAGCATAAAATTAGGTTTCGGACTCTCCATCGCAAAAATCACAAAAGCCTGATCCACATTGGCAACGGCCGGACGGATCAATGAATTTTTTCTGGGAAGGATGGCAGTCACACTGCCTTCCTTCTCCTGTTCATCCAAAACCTCTATCTCCACATTATCCCCTACAAGAGGTTTCTGTTTATCTTTTCTGAATATTCCCTTTGCCTTGCATTCATAAATCTCATCATTTTCTGCATAGATGTAATAAAATCCTGCAATTCCTTTGATTATCTTTCCCTGCATGGATCATTCAGCCTTAGCAAATGTAATAGAATAATTTCCGAGTTCCTGATAAGTGCCGTTAATCTGTTCAGACAGATACAAAGTACCCTCGCTGATACCAGGTGCACCTGTGATATTCAGATCATACGGGAACTGGATTACCTGATCTTCCAGAACAACTGAAGCAGTCGGTGTTCCGTTTACATTCTGGATCAGTTCCAGACGTACCGGACCTCCGGAATATCCTGACGGAGTATTCAGAGTCTGTGTACATTTCCATACTTCCCCGGCTGCTGCCGCCGCACTGTTATCTGCTGTCTGTGCCGGAGCATCAGATGATGCAGCAGTATCTGCGCTGTCACTCTGAGCCGAAGGTTCCTGATCTCCGGCGACTCACTGTGATCACAACATTTACATTATCCGGATCTTCCCAGTTTCCAGCTTCCGGTTCCTGTGAGATTACTTCTCCTTCTGCCACCTCTGTACTCTTTTCCTCTTTTACTTCCACATTGAGGAACTTACCAAAAGTAGTAACTGCATCATTCTTTGTCATCCCGACAACACTTGGAACCTCCACACTGTCTCCATAGTCCACGCCTCGACTGACAAGCAGTGTTACGCTGTCCCCTGCTGAAACAGAGTTTCCGGAGCTGCCGGAGTTGTGGAGACTGCATATCCCGGATCTGTAACCGGAGTACCATCATCATTTAATTCACTGTATTCTTTCTGTATCTCAACAGTTAATCCCATATCTTCCAGAGTCTGCTGTGCGTCTACTCCGGTCTGTCCATCCACATCCGGAATTGTGATCTTCTGCGCACCCTTGCTGATATAATACTTAATGGTCGTATACTGCTCTACTTTACTTCCCTTTGGAATATCCTGTGAAGAAATGGTTCCTTTTGCCTGATTTGAAGCCTCCTCGCCCATAGGCTGAATACCCAGTTTCATATCCTTTGTGATATTCTTTGCTTCATCCTCTGTTTTTCCTACCAGATTCGGCACAGTTATCATTCCGTCATCATCTGATTCCGATGTATCTGAGGCCTCAGTTTTTTTGTCTGTATCATTGTTACTTCCAATAAGTCCGGACGCCTTTCCTGCGACCAGAATGATTGCTATCAGAATCACAACACCCATCAGAAGCATTACAATAGTCAGCCCATGTCCGCCTCCTTTTTTCTTTTTCTCAGGCTTATCTGATTTCTTCCTGTGCTTTTTCACTTCCGGCTCATCATCATAATCTGTTTCATTGATTTCTTCTTCCAGAGCCTCAGGTTCTGACTTTGCGATCTGCTTCGGCATATGTTTGATCTCGCCAAGCTCCTTATCTGAGATCACAACTGTTTTTGCTTCGTTATCCACAGACGTCAGCGTTACGAAATCTCCCTGTGGATCGATCAGAGAATGCTTCAGATCTGCGATCACATCCTCCATATTCTGATAACGGCGATCCACGCTTTTCTGTGTACATTTCAGAATGATCTGCTCCAGACTGTGGGGAAGCTCCGGTGTATAAATACTTGGAGGAACAATCTCTTCCTGAAGATGTTTGATAGCAATAGCTACTGTGGTATCTCCGTCAAAAGGAACCTTCCCTGTAACCATTTCATACATTGTGATACCCAGTGAATAAATATCACTCTTCTCATCACTGTATCCGCCTCTGACCTGTTCCGGTGAACTGTAATGAACAGATCCCATTACATTTGAGCTTATGGTATTGGAAGAAGCGGCTCTTGCAATACCAAAATCTGTTACTTTTACCTTTCCATCCATGGAAATGATAATATTCTGCGGTTTTACATCACGATGTACAATCCCATGGCTGTGTGCAGCTTCCAGCCCCATGGAGACCTGGATTGCAATACTGGTTGCTTCTTTTACAGAAAGCTTTCCCTTTTTGGAAATGTACTCCTTGAGAGTAATTCCCTCAATAAGCTCCATAACAATGTAATAAACTCCGTTATCGTCACCAACATCAAATACATTCACTATATTCGGATGTGTCAGGACTGCTGCAGCCTGAGCCTCACTTTTAAACTTGCGGATAAACGTCGTATCCTCTCTGAATTCCGGCTTAAGAACTTTTACAGCAACAAACCGATTCAGCTTATGGTCTTTTGCCTTGTATACGTCCGCCATTCCGCCGGTACCAATTTTTCCTAATATCTCATAGCGTTCTGCTATGATCGTTCCCGTTTTTAACATGCTTTCACCTCGTCTGCGAATGGTTCTACCAATACAATTGCAATATTATCCTTGCCGCCATTGCGATTTGCTTCTCTTATAAGTATCCTGCCTTTTTCATCCAGATCTGTAGATGTGTCAGAAATGATTTCCCTCAGCTGGCTGTCCTCAACCATATTGCTGAGCCCGTCCGAACACATCAAAACTACATCTCCGGGTTCCAGTTTCAGATCAAAGAAATCAATATCCACTGTTTTCTCTGCTCCAAGTGCTCTTGTAATGATATTTTTCTTCGGATGCTTCCTTGCCTGTTCAGGGTCAAGTTCTCCCATTCTTACCATCTCCTGCACCAGTGAGTGATCCCTTGTTATCTGCTGAATCTTCTCTCCGATCACATAAAGTCTGCTGTCACCTACATTTGCCACATAAGCGTAATGTCCTACGATAGTAGCTGCCACTATCGTTGTTCCCATTCCTCTGAGTTTCTCATCCTGCTGTGCCTGGGTAAGAATCTCGGTATTTACACATTCAATGGCATGACGGATTACCTTTACCGGATTAAAATCCGCATCCTGCCGGATTTCCTCCACCATGGATGTAACCGCATGAGAGGATGCATAATCACCTGCATTATGACCACCCATACCATCTGCAACAACAAACAGATTCGGAAGATTTCCAACCGGGTCAGCAGTTGCGAACACATAATCCTGGTTCATCTTCCGCTTTTGCCCGACATCAGTAGCTGAATATATCCTCATGTCACTTCTCGCTTTCTGTTTTTTCCATATAACTTTTTCTTAACTGTCCACAGGCACCATCAATATCACTGCCCATTTCTCTTCTAATAGTAACATTTATTCCACATTTTTCAAGTTTTATTTTGAAATTCTCCACAGCCTGTCTTGTTGAACGCACAAAGGAACGTTCCTTAATAGGGTTTACCGGGATCAGATTTACATGGCAGTTCATATCTCTGATTCTGCCGGAAAGTTCCCTTGCATCCTCATCGCTGTCATTAACTCCGGCTACCAGACTATATTCAAATGTGATCCTGCGCCCGGTTTCTTTAAAATAATAACGGCAGGCTTCCAGAACCTCATCCATACTGTATTTGTTTGCGATCGGCATCAGTTCCCGTCGCTTCACATCATTAGGTGCGTGAAGGGAAAGTGCAAGTGTCATCTGAAGCTTTTCTTTTGCAAGGTCATAAATCTTCGGAACCAGCCCACAGGTAGATACAGTCAGGTTTCTCTGACTGATATGAAGTCCTCCGTCTTCTGTCAGGATATGTATAAACCTGAGAAGATTTTCATAATTATCAAGAGGTTCCCCCGTTCCCATGACCACAACATTGGAAACTCTTTCTCCTGTCAGAGCCTGTATCCTGTATATCTGATTCCAGCATTTCTGACGGGAGAAGACATCTGGTCAGTCCTCCTATGGTAGATGCACAGAATCTGCATCCCATGCGGCATCCCACCTGAGAAGAAATACAGACAGAATTTCCATGTTTATACCGCATGAGAACACTCTCTATCACATTTCCATCACTGAGACGGAACAGATACTTCTGTGTACCGTCAATCCGGGATGTCTGTACATCTACCATCTTCAGTGCTGTGACAGGATATTCTTTCAGTTTTTCCCTCAGGCTTTTGGAAAGATTGGTCATCTCATCATAAGAAGTAACAAGGTGTTCATGCAGCCAGCTGTAAATCTGCTTCGCACGAAAAGGCTTATCTCCCAGAGTGGTCATCAGTTTCTTTAATTCGTCGATCGTCATTGACTTAATGTCTGTCATTACTTATTTTCTCCTGAATTTTGCAATAAAGAAGCCATCTGTTTTGTGTACTCCCGGCAGAAGCTGAAGATAACCCAGAGCTGTTGTCTCAGAATGCAGTTCTTCCGGAAGATACGGATCAATACTCTCCAGTTTGAACGGATGATTATTCATAAACCACAACATGTTCTCTTCATTCTCTTCCTTTGCGATAGTACAGGTACTAAATACCAGCACTCCGCCCGGTTTCACATATTCTGCCGCATTGTCAAGGATTGTTCTCTGAAGGATTACAATCTCTTCCTGCTTCTGTGCTGTCACCCTGTATTTGATCTCCGGCTTCTTTCCAATTACTCCATATCCGGAACATGGGACATCTGCCAGAACGACATCTGCCTTGAGTTCTGAATCTACATCAAATACCGTAGCATCCATCACATGAGCCTGCACATTAATGCAGTCTGTTCTGTGAATATTCTCTTCGATCATATCCACTTTGTACTGGCTGATATCGCGTGCATCTACTGTTCCGTAATCTCCCATTTTATCTGCAACATGGAGACTCTTTCCACCAGGTGCTGCGCACATATCTATCACATAATCCCCTTTTTGCGGATCTGCAATTTCTGCCACCAGCATGGAGCTTACATCCTGCACCTGGATTTTCCCCTGTATAAATGCATCCAGTGCAAGAATATGGTTATAATTTGAAATTTCATATGCATAGGGAAGATAAGGTGCAGGTTTCACTTCCACTCCCTGATCGACCAGGCTCTCATAAATCTCTTTCTGTGGATATTTATGAGTTCTGCAGCGTACTGTGATCGGTTTCTCAGTGAGAAAATCTGTAAGGATCTTTTCTGTTTTTTCTTCCCCGTAATCCTCAAGCCAACGGTTTACCAGTGTTTCCGGCATAGAATATCTGACAGACAGATATCTGACCGGATTTTCTTCCCTTGAAGGAAGTTTCAGATTTTTCCACTCTCTGGCAATCGTACGAAGAACACCGTTTACAAAAGGTTTCAAGCTGTAAAAGCCTTTTCTCTGTGCCAGCTTCACCGCTTCATTACACACTGCGCTGTCCGGCACACTGTCCATAAACCTGATCTGATAAACTGCACTTCTCAGGATTTCCCTGATCACAGGCTTCATTTTATCTACAGATACTTTTGAATATGAATCAATAATATAATCTATTAAAATACGATATTCCAGTGTTCCTTCGCAGACTCTGGTAATAAAAGCTCTCTCCTGTCTTGGAAGGAACTGATATTTGGAAAGAGCATTGCGGATAGCGATATGGCTGTGTTTTCCCTCTTCCTCGATTTCCAGTAATATCTGCAATATCAGTTCTCTTGTATTTATTCCATTAGTCACGGTCTCTTCCTCCGGCAAGTATGATCAGTCTTAAAAGCTGCAGAATTGATGAAGCAAGTGCTGCAACATAGGTGAGTGCCGCTGCTGTAAGGACTTTTCTTTGCACCTTTTACCTCATCAGCTCCAAGCATTCCTGAACTTCCAAGCATTTTCAATGCTCTTGAAGATGCATTAAATTCTACCGGAAGAGTTACAAGCTGAAAAAGAACCGCAAATGTAAACAAAATGATTCCAACAGTCAGCAGTGGACGGATTGAGAAAATCAGTCCTGCCAGAAACAATGGCCAGGAAAGTGTGGAACCGATGTTTGCAACAGGCACAATCGCAGAGCGAAGATTCAATGGCACATAGTTAGTCGCATGCTGAATAGCATGTCCACATTCATGCGCAGCCACTCCGATCGCAGCCACCGATGTTTTATCATATACATCCTGGGAAAGTGCCAGTTTCTTACTTCCCGGATCATAGTGGTCTGTCAGGCTGCCGGATATGGGTACTACCGTAACATCCGTAATTCCCGACATACGAAGAATCCGTCTGGCAGCATCGGCACCTGTAAGCCCCGATACACTGCGCACTCTGCTGTAAACAGAAAACGTACTCTTTACCTTTGCAGATGCCAGTAAAGACAGCACCATTCCGATAACGAGCAGTAAATACGTAGGATCAAAATAATAATATCCGTACATCTAATCACTCCTTATGATCTGTAAAAACAATTCCATTTTCAATGTGATATCCCCGGAGAAAGGCTTCTGTTTCCATACGCTTCTTACCTTCCAGCTGTACCTCTGTAAGAATCAGCACTCCTTCTCCACATGCTGTATGGATCCCCTCTTTATCTGCCAGGAAGATTGTTCCCGGAACAGCATCTGTTTTCTCAGTGCTGACTTTACATTTCCACACTTTCAGAGTTTTTCCATTAAGAAATGTATAAGCACTTGGCCATGGATTCAGGCCGCGTACAAGGCGTTCCAGTTCTTCTGCAGATTTTCTGAAATCCATCAGTCCCATCTGTTTGGTGATCATAGCCGCATAAGGTGTAGGTACTCTCCTCCGGCTGTTTTTCAAACTCCGCGGTTCCCTGCTCAATAGACGGAAGCGTCTTGATCAGCAGATCCGCACCGGCCTGCGCAAGTTTTCCAAACAGGCTTCCACCTGTTTCTGTCGGAGAGATCGGAATCACGATCTGAGAGATCATATCACCGGTATCAAGACCTTCTCCCATCTGCTGGATCGTTACACCTGATACTTTTTCCCCGTCGATCACAGCCTGCTGGATAGGCGCTGCTCCTCGGCATATTTCGGAAGAAGAGACGCATGAATATTGATACATCCAAATTTCGGAAGCTCCAGGATTTCTTTTGGAATAATCTGTCCATATGCAGCAACAACTATGATCTCAGGATTGATTTCTTTCAGAATCTCCAGAAATTCAGGGTTATTTCTCACTTTCTCCGG